>WFSA01000243.1 GCA_015486215.1 Anaerolineae bacterium
ATTTCATGCTCATCCGCGTGCGTAAAATGCGGCGATTGCAGATGGCTGCCCAGCCCGCGCTCCAGCGCGAAAATCTGCATCGCCTGAATGATCGCGTCAATCCCCAGCGAACCCGGCATCACCGGGTCTTGGTAGAAATGGCAAGTGAAGAACCAATCATTAGGATCGATGGTTTTAGCCGCATACACATACCCTTTGCCGTTCCGTCCGCCATTGGCGACGACTAACGCCGTGTCAAGGAAGTTCAACTGCTCTCCCGCCAAGCGATAATCGGGCGCGTTTACTTTCGGCTGATACAACCCCTGCTCCTGCGCCAGCACAATCGCTTTGCCAGCAACGCCGTTCTGCTCGTACCATGGTTTAATGTCCTTGCCCCGATCCAGTCCGACTTGATCGGCGAGGGAAGCGGGTTGGAAATACCCAAAAACGGCCGTTCCTTCATAAAACAACTCCCCATCACACGACATGGCATAGCCAAACTTCTGAATAATAATGCCTGGCATCGAAGTCGATGACAACAGCACCACCCGATTGCTGATCGTCTTCCCCCGCAAATCAATATCACGGTGCAACTTGCCATTGCCATCCAAATTGCGGAAATAAAAATCCTGCTCAGGATACGCCAACGTCGAACCCAGATACGCTGACAAGAAGCCGCACGGTTGCAACGCAATTTCCATCAACACCGAATACGGCATCACAGACGGATAACTGTTTTGTTGGTAATACCACGCCTCCACCGGCACATCATACTCGCTCGTCAAATTCGGTTCGTTCTTAAACGCAAACCGCTCCGCATTTATCTCCACAATGCGGCTAAACAACTTCAAATCCCCATTCGGCGTGCGCGGAATCCGTCGCCCTTCAAAAACCTGAAAATCAGGCCCAAAACAAGCCGAAATCGACCCCAACGCAAAATTCTCAATATGAAAATCATCAAACAACGCTTCTCTCTTACGATAAGCAGGGATCGGGGATTGCGGATTGGGGATCGCGGACGCATCTTCATTGACAATTGGCAATTGACCATTAACAATTGACAATTTATAAGGGTCGCTAGACTCCTTTTCCTTCAGCATCAATCCCAAATTCTTAAAATCAACAACCACAATCCCTTCATAAATAATGTCCACATTCGCCTTTGCGTATGGCTTTGGCGACAGCCCGATCTCCGTGATTTCCATCCGATAAATCAGCTTCGACGACGAGGCCATAATCTGCTTGCGCGTCCGCACCACCTGCCCCAAATTAGGCACAGGCTGGAATCGCGCATCCTGCGTCTGCGTCTGCATTCCCAAATAGAGCAGATAGAATTGCAACAACTGACTACACCCTTCCGCCACCAGCGATCCCGCCAACACTTCGTCATCTTTGAAATGGCAGGGGAAATACCAATCGTCTGGCTCTAAATCCTTCTCGGAAACGATGAGGCCAAGCCCCCACGCGCCGCCCGTCGGATCAACTTCCACAATGCGATCCACCATCAATACCGCTTCTGGTGGCATATGCAAGGATGGATTCAGCCCGTTTTGCGCGTATCCCGCGCCAAAAACGGAAGCCATCTCGCCCCGTCCCAACGCCAGCAAATCGGCGCGGCTGAAATTTGTGCGATTACACGCCAACGGTGGCGCAAAATGCTGTTTTGGCATGTCCCGTTTCGCCTGTAATTCGCGCTCGGTGTGAATGATGCCCTTGCCGCCCGCCAACTCCTCATCGGTGAAGAAGCCCGCCACACCGCCACGCATTTTCAACACCATCGTGTCGCCAACAAAGCAGTTGTAGCTGAAGAAAAAGAGCAAACTATCGCCGCTTTTGGCGAACGAATTGATGCTGATGTCGTAGCGTAAGGTATGCCCTTCCAGCGGCATATCTTCCAAAAAGGTCAACGTGCAGTCGAGTAAGCGGTAAACGCGCTCGCTTTTATTCTGGAAATCAATACCCAAATAGCTGATCAACAGCAAATCGCACTGCCCCGACTCCACCGACACCGCCCACGGAATTTGTCCGTCGGTCGAATACCACGCGCCGAAGGGGATGTCGTACTCGGTGGTCATCGTGCTAGGCTTGAATTCGCCCCGTTTGCCATCCAACTTGGTCACCCGATCCACCAACAGATAGGGCAACATCGGCAAACGCACGCGCCGTTTGTAGTTATCAATAATCGCGTACTCCTTACCAAACATTGGCACGATAGAGCCGCCCGCGTACTCAATCAAATCATCCGGCCCCCAAATCACTTGGTCGGGGATGGTGTAATTATTAGGGCGGTTCGGGTCATGCGGAGGGATGGTACGATCTGGGGAAGCAGGGATCGGGGATTGGGGATCAAGAAGCAACCCCTCATCCATTTCCCCTTCGATAAAGTCTTCGTTACTTATTAATTGTTCATTACTAATTATTAATTTGATCAATTCGCCCATCTGCTCGCCTACAGTTTGGCGCATGTGCAAGAATGTTTCGTGTACACGATTGCCTTCGCGCATATTTTGGTCTAGGGTTTGCAATTGGCGGCCAATAAAATCATGATCAATCGCCCCATCCAGCATAAGCGGCGCAGGCGCGGGGGCAGATGCAAGTTGGGTTTCAGGTTGTTCGTTCGTCATATTTTTTTCCACAGTTTTTTCTTCAGAGTTGACAGGTTTTGCAAACCTGTCAACTCTTTCTATCGTCGGCATCATCACAGGCGGCAGCGCACTCACGCCATTGCGATCCTCGTTCATTATCAATTTTTCATTATCAATTATCAATTGCTTTTTCACGCCTGCAAACATCGCCCTGTTCTCATCGGTCAAGAATGTTTTCCAGATATGCGTTTTGGTCAACGAGACGGTGCGAATTAGCGACAGCGTTTTCTTGGCGGGGGCGACTGGCAACTCGGCATACAGTGATGATAAATCCATCGGCACACGATGGCTGGCGAGTTGTGCCAGCATGTGAATCAACATCGTGTGGTCATCTTTACTACGTCGATCAATGGCGACGGCGAGATGGTCACGCTCGGCCAAAATATCCTTCACCCACCATGTGGACGCAGAGCGCGGCCCCAATTCGATGAAAATACGCGCCCCATCATCATACGCCCGTCCGACCAGCGCGGGGAAATCCACCCCTTGGCAAGCGGCGGTGGCGATGTTGTTGGCGATGCCCACGCTGTCTGGCAGACGGGTATGCTCGCTGGCGGCAAAGTAAAAGTGCAAGGGCAGATTCTTGTCTACGGGGATGAGGTTCAACTTCACAAATTCGTCCCGCTCGGAAGCCATCGGCTCGCAATGGATGACGTGGCTGTACGGCACGGGCATAAAGTCGCACGCTAATTCGGCCAACACGCGCTGGCACGCCGCTGGATCGCCGCCGATGACGCTTTCTGTTTGGGTGTTGATATGGGTGAGATAGACGCGCTCTTCATGGGAAACGGCCGTTTTCACCCGTTCCACATCTGTTTTCAGCACAAAAATCGCCCAAATCGGCTGATTTAAGTGCGACGCACCTTTGAGGTGCGACGCACTTGGCAGATTCCAAAATTCGCGCACCGCCTCCTGCGCCCCCGACAGCCGCCGCGTAAACAGCGGCGAGCGGCGCAATTCGTCGCTCTTGTTATCCGTCGCCGCCCATACGCCCAAGCCAAACATCATCGTCATTTCGCCCAAGCTGTAGCCGAGTGCGCCGTGCGGCTGTACGCCAAATTGATCGCGCAGCATCATCGTCGCCAGCGTCGAATAGGTCGCCCCCGCTTGCAACATCACGACGGAATCGCTCATCAGGCGGAGCATGTGCCGCTTCATCTCTTTTTCGGATAAACGGTGCATACTGCGCGGATAGAGTTGCTTTTCACCCGTCAATTCCGACGGATTGGGCATTTTATCGGCAAAATCGGCGTGCAATTGGGGGAAGAGACGGAAAAAGTCGCGTCCCAAGCCCGGATACGCGCTGAACGCGCCAGGATAAACGAACGCCACTTTGCCACTTTGACCCAACGGCCGTCCTGCAAAATAACTGCCGCTCGGTGTCTTCCACTCCGCACCCGTCGCCATCGCCTTGCCCACGCCCAGCAGTGCCATTTTGATGTCGCGCAACACCCCTTTTTTGTCGCTGCCGACGATGGAAACGAGGTAGGCCGCGTTCGGCGTTTCTTGGGTGATGGCGTTATTGATCGCCGCAATGTCGGGCAAATCCCCATCGCTTAAGACCATCTCGGCTAACACTTCCAGCCGGCGTTTCAGGTCGTTTTCATCATTCCCAGCCGCCGTCAACAACACAAACGGCCGTTTCTGCAAATACTCTCCCCTGTCCCTCCGCTCCCCCACTCCCCGATCAGACAAAATCAGATGGGCATACGACCCATCCCCGCCCAACCCGTTGATCGCCGCGTAGTGCGTCGTTTTGCCCTCATCAATAAACCACGGACGGGATTCCGTCGGCACATAAAATTGGCTTTTTTGCCATAAATCGGCCGATTTTGGAGCCATCCAGCCGGGAACGGCGGGGATGTAGCGGTGGTACAAGCTGTGCGCCGTTTTGATGAGGCTGGCGATGCCAGAGGCGGTGAAGGTGTGGCCGATGTTTGCTTTTACGCTGCCGATGGCGGTGGTGGGAATTGCTGTCGCATCGGATTGATGGGTGTAAACGGCCGTTAATCCCGCCATTTCCACCGCGTCCTCAGCCGCCACGCCACTGCCAAATGTTTCCACAACGCCCACATCCGACGGGGCGATAGTGGCCGCCGTCAACGCCGATTGGCAAGCGTCAGCCACCAACTCCGCGCTCAATTCGCGCCCGCCCTGCACGATGGCGATTTCGTCCACCGTCGCGTACACGCGGTCGCCGTCACGCTCGGCATCCGCCGCCCGTTTCAGCACCACCACGCCCGCGCCTTCGCCGATCAGCCAGCCGTCGGCGTTGGCATCGAAACTCATCGTCGCCGCGCCGCCGTTGACGGGATGCTGTTGATGGCGTGCCAGCACGCTTTCCACGCCGCCGGCCAAATCGACTGCACCGACGACAACTGCGTCCACTTCGCCCGCGCTGAGGAAAAGTTGCGCCGTTTCCAACGCCTTAAAGGTCGAATTTTCCTCCGCCGACAGCGTAAACGAGGGGCCTGAAAAGTCCCACAATGCCGAAATACGGCTCGCCATAATGTTGCCGATGAAGCTGGTGTATTGGTTCACTTCGGCCGCTTCGTGGATGCTGTTTTTGGCGATGGCTTCGAGTTCGGCTTCCTGCGCGGCCGTCATTTCAAAGCCGGATGCGGCCAAACTTTGCTTGATTTGCCATGTTAAATCCACCCGTCCGCGAAAACGATGCAGTGCCAATTCTGCCCCCGCCGCGATGATGACGGCGACGTTGCCACCCGGCTGCACGCCTGCGTCACGCAAGGCGCGGTCGGCGACTTTCAAAATCAGCAATTGCTGCGGGATGGGTTGATCGTTGTTCGGCGGAATCTTGAAATGGAAGAAATCCATGTCAAAATCGGAGATAAACGCCCCTTTTGGTGCTTTTCCATCGGCAAAGCCGTATTTTTTGAGCAATTGGGGCTGACTTTCGATCCCTTGCCAACGGCCGTTTGGCACATCATCAAACCCCTGCTCACCGTCATAAACCATCCGCCCCAGCGCATCCAACCCATCACAGCCGCCGCCGAAAAACGCATCCATCCCCACAATTGCCATTGACAATTGATCATTGACCATTGACAATTGACCATTACCGATCTCCGATTCTTTTTCTAAAATGAGATGGGCGTTGGTGCCGCCGAAGCCGAATGCGCTGACGGCGGCGCGGGGGGTATGGTTTTTTTGCGGCCAAACGGCCGTTTCGCGTACCATTTGCTCGCCGCCAATCAATCCATCTTTAGAAACCAACGGCGCATCCAAATTGAGCGTCGCCGGGATTTGCCCGTGTGCCATCCCCAAAATCACCTTCGTCATCCCCGCCATTCCTGCGGCGGTCAACAGATGCCCAAAATTGGACTTGGCCGAGCCGATGAGCGGCGCGGTGTCGTAGCGGCCAAAGAATTGCTCCATCGAATTCAGTTCCACAATGTCGCCGACGGGCGTACCCGTCGCGTGACATTCGATGTAATCCATCTCGGTCGGGTTCAAGTCGGCATCGGCGTAAGCGCGTTCAAACGCCAACACCTGCCCTTTGGAATTTGGCTGTAATAAAAACTTGCCTTTGCCGTCGTTCGACAGCCCCATCCCACTGATGACGGCGTAAATCTGGTCACCATCGCGCACCGCGTCGGCATGTCGCTTGAGGGCAAACATCCCCGCCCCCTCGCCGGCAAACAGCCCGCCCGATGTGCTGTTCAGCGGCGCACTGCTCGCTTCGCCCTCAGGATAGGCGCGAAAAATGGAGAAGCCCATGTTGATGAAAAATGGATCGGCGCGACTGACCGCGCCCGCCAACATCAAATCGGCTTTGCCAGAAAGCAACTGCTGGCTCGCCAATTTGACGGCGTATAACGACGACGCGCAAGCCGCGTCCAGCGCAAAATGCGCCCCGCCCAACCCCAACGCCTGCGCCGCAAAAGCGGCCGGGTAGCCCGCAATTTTCAAATTATCGGGGGCGACGGGGCTGTGCGGCGGCAATTGCGCCAATTCCAACGATTGGCCGTCCAGCAGTTCCGTCGCCGCCGCTTCCAGCGCGTCTTGGTAAATCGGCGCGAACAGCCGATGGGATGCTTGCGTCGGGAAGGAGAGGTTGCCCAAAATAACGCCCGTCCGTTTGCGAACGGCTTCGTCGTCCGCATAGCCTGCATCCTGCAACGCTTCCTGCGCGACATACAGCGACCATTGGAACAGGTCGTCCATGCCCGCGATGTCGGCGGCGGGCAGTTCATAGCCGCTGGGGTCAAACGCGAAGTCGCGGATGTAGCCGCCTTGCAGGCAGTAGTATTTGTCGGTCACGCCCTTTTTCGGGTCGAAAAAGGTTTGCGGGTTGACGGTCATTTGAACGGCCGTTGCCGTTGAGCGTGAATCTTTTTTGGCGAGCAGGTTTTGCCAATACTGGGCGGGCGTTTCTGCGTCGGGAAAAAGGGTGGATATGCCGATTATTGCGATTTTGTTCATGAATTTTATTTTGTGATTTGTTGTTCAATTTTCTGTGCAAGTTCACGAAAATCACGATAAGCATTTTGCACAGCGTAATAATGGCCGCCTACAACGCCATCAGCTGGTTTGAGGTAAAAAATGGGTTTATGCACTTCCTGTGCCATTGGCATTAAACTGCGATAATGTTTTAATGTGCCAAGTCGATTAGGGTCTTTATCAAATGTGGGAGGAGGATCTTTTATCTCACCCATCATTTCAGCTTGATACACGGATGGAATTTG
>WFSA01000244.1 GCA_015486215.1 Anaerolineae bacterium
TAGCGGGCGGACGGATGAGGAGATGGAAACGGCCGTTAGGCAGGTGATCGACAAAGCCCTCGTCTCCGAACAGGTGGTTGATATTTATGATGCGGCCGGGCTGAAAAAGCCAGATATTTCCATTCTTTCCGACGAATTCCTGCTGGAAATTAAGGGGATGGAGCATAAAAACATCGCTTTGGAAGTGTTGAAGAAGCTGCTCAACGACGAAATCAAAGCTCGTGCCAAAAAGAATTTGGTGCAAAGTAAGAAGCTGGAAGAAATGCTGGAAGATGCGCTGAAACGGTATCACAACAAAGCGATTACCTCCGCGCAGGTGATGGAAGAATTAATTAATCTGGGCAAAGACATCCGCGATTCGGACAGCGAAGCGGCCGAGATGGGGCTAACTGATTTTGAGTATGCGTTTTATACGGCCGTTGCCAACAACGACAGCGCGAAGGAACTCATGCAGCAGGATAAATTGCGCGAATTAGCGGTTGTGTTGACGGAGCGGGTGCGGGCAAATACGTCAATTGATTGGACGATTAAGGAAAGCGTCCGCGCCAAGCTCAAGGTCATCGTCAAGCGCACGCTGCGCCAATTTGGGTATCCGCCTGATATGCAGAAGCTGGCGACGGATACGGTGTTGAAGCAGGCGGAGTTGATTGCGGAGGAGCTAGTGAGGTAAACTTCATGACGAGAAAGAAAATCATTCCCAATGACATCCACGAACAAATTATCGACAGGGTGGATGTGTTTAATAGGGAAAACAGACGGCCGTCTAGGTAAACGGCCGTTACCAAACTCTTGGGGTTAGTCATCGTTTCGACCACCCCATGCGTAGAAGGGATGACCATCCCCAAACTCTTACAAGCGATAGGCGTAATGTCCAATTCGTAAATCTACGAAAGGATTACGGTATCTTCTCAGTATTCTGGGGAGACTTGACAAATTTTCCTAACGGTACTCGTGTAAAATAAAGTGCTGATGAAATTTGTCAAGTCTTGTCCACGATTTATTGAAAAGATACGGATTACGAATAAAGTGACACAAACACCATCATTTCGACAAGCTCAAGACAAATTTTAACTAGAAGGAAATCATTATGATAGAACTAAACATAGACGGACAAAAATTACAGGCAAAAGACGGTTCCACCGTTATGGAAGTAGCGATGGCAAACGGCATCGACATCCCACATCTCTGTTACCATCCCGACCTGCCCATTTCGGGCGGCTGTCGGATGTGTATGGTAGAGGTGGAAGGACGGCCGTTTCCCACCACCTCCTGCTCCCTTCTTTGCGAAGAAGGGATGGATATTCGCACCAAAAGCGACGCGCTTTACGAATCGCGCCGCGATTTGCTCGACCTTTACGTCTCCGATCACCCGCTCGATTGCGTCATTTGCGACAAAGCAGGCGCGTGTGACCTGCAAAAGTACGCTTACGAACACAATATCAAAGAGACGAGCCACGAATTTGAACTGTCGCGCACGCTCTATCAAGACGACAACCCGTTCTTCATCCGCGACCATCAATACTGCATTTTATGCAGCAAATGCGTCCGCGTATGTAGCGACGTGATCGGCGCGAACGCCATCGAAATTGTCGGGCGCGGCTTTGAAAGCCACGTCGCCACCCCGTTTGACGGCCCAATGATCAACTCCGATTGCGTCTTCTGCGGCAGCTGCGTTCAGGTTTGCCCCACCGCCGCCCTGCTCCCCGTCGCCCGACTGGGCAAGGGGCGCGAATGGGAACTCGACCGCGTGGAAAGCGTGTGTAGCTATTGCGGCGTGGGTTGCAATGTCGAATACGCCAAAAACAAAGAGGGTGAGATTTTATACGTCGAAGGCACGGGCGATAATCCCGTCAACGGCGAAATGCTTTGCACCAAAGGGCGGTACGGCTGGGATTTCGTCACCAGCCCTGACCGGCTCACCTCCCCGATGATGCGGCGCGATGTGGCCTACAAATTGGGCATCACCGATGAGGCGTGGGAACTGCCCGAAAAATCTCCCCTCAAAGTGCGCCGTCCCAACTTAGACAGCAGCCATGTCGCCATCGATTGGGACACCGCCCTCGATCTCGTCGCCACCGAATTTGCGAAGGCGGCCAAACAGTACGGCGGCGATTCGTTGATGGGCTTATGCTCGGCACGTTGCACCAATGAGGATAATTACGTCTTTCAGAAGTTCTTCCGCGCCAGCATCAAGACGAATAATATAGATCATTGCGCCCGACTGTGACACAGCTCAACAGTTGCAGGCCTCGTGCAGGCCTTCGGTAGAGGAGCAATGACCAATTCGATCAACGAAATGCGTGATGCGGATTGTATTTTAATGACAGGAACAAACACGGCCGAAAACCATCCGGTTATCAGCTACGAAGTTGTCCGCGCGGCCAGAAAAGGGGCGAATATCATCGTCATCGATCCGCGCCGCGTGCCGATGGTGGATAACGCCACCCTGTTCTTGCAAATTAAGCCCGGCACCGATGTGTACGTCTTCATGGCGATGATGCACATCATTCACCGCGAAGGATGGGCAAACGACACCTTCGTCGCCGAGCAGACAGAGGGGTACGACGCATTTTTGGCGACCCTTGAGCAGTACACTCCCGAATACGCCGCCCTGATGTCGGGCGTGTCGGTGGATAAAATCGAAGCGGCGGCACGGATTTATGCCAATGGCGAGCGTGTCAGCGGCAAATCGGTACATGGTGACGAGCGCGGTCATAGCGCGATCATGTACGCGATGGGCATCACCCAGCGCAGCAGCGGCACCGATATTGTCAAGATATTAGCCAATTTGACGATGATGTGCGGCCAGATCGGCAAGCCCGGCACAGGAATGAACCCATTGCGCGGGCAAGCGAACGTGCAAGGCGCGTGCGATGTTGGCGGCCTCGTCAATGTGTATCCCGGCTATCAACAAGTTACCGATGATGAGAAACGCGCCGTCATCGAACAAAAATGGGCGACTCCCAATTTGCCCAGCAAAGTCGGGCGCACCATCGTTGAAGCGTCCCACGACGCGACCGATGGCAGTATGCGCGTCAACTATGTGATGGGCGAAAATCCGATGATGTCCGACCCCGACACGACGCATGTGGAGAAGGCGTTACGCGCTCTCGATTTCCTCGTCGTGCAGGATATTTTCGCCAACGACACGGCGACGCTGGCGCATATCATCCTTCCCGCCGCATCGGCATTGGAAAAAGATGGCACATTCACCAACACGGAGCGACGGGTGCAACAATTGCATCCCGTTGTGCCAAGTCCGGGAACGGCACGGCAAGATTGGCAGATCACGGCCGAAATTGCAAAGCGTTTTGATGAAAAGATGGGCATTGTGCGATCGGAAGGGTATTGGGATTTCGCCGACTCATCGGCCATTTTTGATGAGTTGACGACGGTGACACCGATTTACGGCGGGATGGATTACGGCCGTATTCAAGAGGAAGGGCTGCAATGGCCTTGTCCCACCGCCGACCATCCCGGCACGCCGTTCTTGTATGAAGATGGGTTTACGCGCGGCAAAGGGAAGTTCCATCCCGTCATCGCCCAAGACCCATTTGAATCACCCGACGATGAGTATCCGTTGACGTTGACGACGGGGCGGGTACTGTACCATTACCACTCTGGCACGATGACGCGCCGCAGCAAGCGGCTTGATTGGGCGGACAAGGGCGGTTATGTGGAGATCAACGCCGTCGATGCGGAGGCGATTGGATTGAAGGATAACAGCGCGGTCGTCATCCACAGTCGGCGCGGCAAGGTGAAGGCGCGGGCGCGGTTCAGTGAAAGTGTGCCGCCGGGCGTGGTTTTCCTGGCGTTCCATTGGCGCGAATCCCCCGCGAATGTGTTGACGCAGGACATCAAGCTCGATCCTGTGGCTAAAATTCCGGAGTATAAGATAACGGCCGTTAGGCTGGAGAATCCGAGAACGAAGGCGGTGTCGCCGCCGTTGGATGGGTAAACAATGGGCTTAAAAAATCAGCCATACGATGTGCAATTGACAAGTATCGCGCTTAAACATCTGCGAAAATACCCAGCAAATGATCGGCGGCGCATTTTATCACGCATCGAACAGTTAGCCGCAGACCCGTTGGTAATGCCAAATGTCAAGCAATTGGTAGATTTTGGCATTACCTATCGGATGCGCGTAGGGAACTACCGCATATTCTTTGA
>WFSA01000245.1 GCA_015486215.1 Anaerolineae bacterium
GTTCTTAGATGATATACGCTGCCTGTATCGGGAATCGGAATTCCCGATACCTATCTGGTGGAGCGTTGCGGGAATTCCGATTCCCGATACAGGCGGCGTATATCATCTAAGAACTTAGGCCAAGTTATACTAGTACATGCTGGCGGAAATTCTCCGACAATTATCGTAGGTCAATTTTGTAAAATTGACCATGCAATTTTCCAAAATTGCACTACAGAAAACCCCGAAGAAGGTAGGCCAAGCAATACTAAGGGAAGGTTCGTTTTTAACTTTGGACTTTCAGGTGACAGGCACTTGCCAAGTGCCTGTCACCTTGGCCACAGTTATTTACGAGTTTTCCCTAAGCATGGCGATTTTACGGAAAAACCTGAAGAACCAAAATAAAAATCAGTGAAATCAGTATCCAATTTTAAAACAAGAGTAAGTCAACTTTCTGTAAAAGACAAGGCTGCAATTGTCCCATCCCCCCATTCTCAATCCCCACTTTATGATACAATTCCTAGATGAGTATTCGACTATTATCTGACCAATTAGCATCCCAAATCGCGGCGGGAGAGGTTGTAGAACGGCCGTTTTCCGTTGTCAAAGAGCTGCTAGAAAATGCGCTGGATGCCGGCGCACATAAAATCAATGTAGATATTCGTGACGGAGGCCGCCGCATGATTCAAGCGGCCGATGACGGGCATGGCATCCCTGCCGGCGAGATTGAAACCGCCTTTTTGCGCCACGCCACCTCCAAATTACAAGATGCCGACGGGTTAAGCAATATTCACACGCTCGGTTTTCGCGGCGAAGCGTTGGCGGCCATCGCCTCTGTCAGCAAGTTGACCATCATCAGCCGCACAGAGGCGCAAAGGAGCGGCGTGCGCTTGCAGATGGATGGCGGCAAAAAAACGGCACGGGATACGGTCGGCGCACCGATAGGAACGATCATTTCCGTCGAGAATCTCTTCTATAATATGCCCGCCCGCCTGAAATTTCTAAAATCAACCCGCACAGAAAAGCGGCTGATTGATGAGTTCGTCACCCGTTACGCGCTCGCGTATCCTGATGTGCGCTTTCGATTGACACATAACGGCCGTGTCACCTTTCAAACGAGCGGCAGCGGCATCGAAGAGACGCTGATCGCCGTCTATGGCGCGGAAACAGCGCGAGATTTACTGCCCTTAACCAAAGAAGAAGGGGACGAACGCCCGATCAAAGTGACGGGATACAGCGGCCAGCCGAGCCGCCATTGGAGCAATCGCAGCCGCATGACTTTATTTGTCAACGGCCGTTGGGTACGCGACAGCAATCTCACCTACGCGGTCACACAGGCGTATCACACCTTACTGCCCGTCGGCCGTTTTCCCATCGCCCTCATTTTTATCGAGATGCCGACCGACACGGTAGACGTGAACGTCCATCCCGCCAAAACAGAGGTGCGTTTTCGTGAGCCGAACGCCGTTTTTGGCGCGGTACAAAAAACGGTGCGCCGCACCCTCATCGCCGACTCCCCCATCCGCGACAGCGGCGGCTGGACGGTCGGCGCAAATATCAATGTCGGCGCACGATCCGACAATCCCATCGGCTGGGCGGGAAGGATGGAGCCGCAGACGGGACAGTCGAATCTGCATTTGGAGTGGCAGCGACAAGACGACGCATTGCCCACACCCGACTATAGCCCCGCCCCCGCACAGCCGCCCATTCCCGCGCTGGGCGGCCAAAAATTGCCGATTATGCGCGTCGTCGGCCAAATTGGGGCGGCGTATATCATCACCGAAGGGCCGGATGGGATGTATCTGCTCGACCAACATGCGGCGCATGAGCGCATTTTATATGAAAAGTTCATGGCTGAACGGGATCGGGATGGAATCGCGTCGCAACGGTTGATGGCGGGAACGGCAGTCACTCTCTCCCCGCCTCATGCCACTTTACTAAACGAAAATTTGGATATATTGAATAAAATTGGCTTTGTGGTGGAGCCATTTGGACCAAATTCATTTATGGTGCGGGCGGTGCCAGCGATTATTTCTAAATTAGATCCGACGAGGGGGGTGACGGCCGTTATCGAAGATTTAGAGCAGGGGGACGCGCCGTTACAGGGGAAAATTGAGGATAAAATCATCCTGCGCGTCTGCAAATCGGCGGCGGTGAAGGCGGGGCAGACGCTCTCCCATCAAGAGATGGAGGCGATGGTGCAACAGTTGGAAGCGTGCCGCAGTCCACACACCTGCCCGCACGGCCGTCCGACATTAATTCATCTATCCGTCGCCCAATTGGCAAAACAATTCGGACGGATTTAATACGAATTGGGCGACCCAGCGGGTCGCCCCTACCATATTCCCCCCGCTGGGTCGCCCGCTATCTAGCAACAATAGGCAAATACAAATAATCGGTAATTACAAGACAAGATTGCACCTTAAAGTCGTCGATATACCATCCCTCGCGCCCAAGAGATTTATCCGTTCCCAAGCTAAAGCGAAAGCGGACCGTTTTGCCGGCAAAAGCATTAAGATTAACGATACTGTTCAACCACTCCTGCGGTTCGCCGCACCAGCCATCCATACCGCCCAAAGGGTTGTCGTGAACGCTAGAGATAGAGCCGTCATACGGGTCACTCAATAGTTCGCTGTTAAGCTGTGTCCAACTCATGCCGCCATTTGTAGAAATCTCGACCGTAGCCCCATCCCAGCACCCGCCTGTATACCCTTCCATCCTCTGCCAATTCCAAAATTGCAGGCTCAACGGGAAATGATCATTTGGCAAGGGTATATCAGGAGTTTCTAACTGCTGATTACTGACTTTCTCCACATCCTCTGCATAATACGCATACTTACCGCTATGCGAACGCTCTGTAGAGATCGCCCATGTATCCCTTGTGCCGCCATGTGTCCAGATGTCTGTGCCATCTTCAAAATCTTGGCTGTAAAGGATGCCCGGTATTGTTCCCGCACCGCAATCACCAAGAGCGACGGCCGTTGTAAAGCGGGATCCCACCGAATAAGCACCACTCCCACAAGCGTTTTTTGCACGCACGCGCCAATAATAGGTTGTGTTGCTTTTAAGGATGACGGCTGATGAGTACCTATTCGTCATCACCGTCGCTGAATCTATGATAGTTAAGAAATCTGCATCCGTCGCAATATCGATCTGGTAACTGCTAACCTCAGGCACAGCTTGCCATGCGTATGTGGGCACAGTTGACACGTTCACGGCCGCATCAGCAGGAAAAGTCAACGTGGGGGCGTTTGATAATGGTGAAAAAGCGTTGAGAGTGACGCTGTTTGTCTGCACTAATGTGGGGGTGCTTACTCCTGTGCCGATAATATCAAATGTATAGCTGCCAACGGCCGTATCGCTAATAATCAGCGTGCTGCTACTGTTAAGCGTGGATGTGATGGGGGTGAAAACGGCCGTACCCGGTGCGCCGACTGTAGACAAACTGACATCGCCGACGAAACCGCCAATAGCATCAAGCTTTACCGTATAGTTCACATCATTGGGGAGACAAATATCTACTGTCGCCGGTGTCGTTTCCATCCTGAACGCAGGGGACATCGCCCCCGTGCAACTATCAAACTTAAACGCAGCGATACGCGTACTCCATTGGAGAGAACGGTTATACATGCCAGTGAACCAGAAAGTGCAATCATCGGCGGGGTCAACTCCCATCGCCGCATAATCGCCATATCTATTGCTACCATTGGGCGAAGAGCCGGCGACGATGCTATGCTCCCCGCGCGGCATCGTATTGAGCGGATCGCCGTCCAACCGCCCTGTATAACGGAGGGATGGATAGGTGGCCATCGCGTCAGAAACATTGTATCCCAGCGCGATATTGCCGCTGCCATCCATAGCGATGGCTCCCATCCAACGATGGCTGGCATCGGGAGCGTACGTTCCTTCTTGATACAAAGCCCATTGCCCCGCCCCGCTCTTACGCAGTTCAAACCAACGCACGCCGCCATGATCAGTGCCGTCCACGTCGGTGACAAAATTGCCCACCAGCGTCTCATATGTGCCAAAATTGCGGTATTGTAATCGGTTCATCACCACTTCGCGCAATGGATCAAGCGTCGTGCTGCTGCCCGGCTGCGGGAAGCAATTATAGGAGGAGAGACCGCATAAATCAGAATCGAATTCGGTAATTTGAATGGGGATGGGGCTGCTTATAGATGAGTTAGAGGGCACAGCCCAATCAACGTTGAATTCGACTATCTCCAAACAGTCGCCACCTGCATGAACGGGGCAGCTCCCTTGTCCATGATTTTCGGTGTCCCGATGGCGCATAAAGTAGTTGGGCGAGCCGACGGGAGGCGGGTCTCCTCCGTCTAAATCGCTGGGAATCAGCATCTGGAAACTAAAGCCAGAGAGGGACGTTCCCGCAAAACTCTGCATAGCGGCTGGGCTGCCGGCTAACATCGCATTTCTATCCAATGCGTACAGGGTGACGCTATTTTCGTTCGTGCCGATGTAATACGCATCAGGCCATACGCCATATTTGGGGTAATCGGGAAAGCCGTGAACGGCCGTAAATGCGTACGCGTAATAAAAGCCTGTGGGATCGGCCGTTTGCGAAATGTAGACGCAAAGCTGATTGCCGCTGCTAGCAAATTCGCTCAAAAGCCAACGATCAGCCAATCTGTCATACAAAATGATGGGATCGCCTTTTCCATTGGCACAATTACCGCTGCCCAATGAATCTAAGGCAAACGGAGGAACGGCCGTTGTGCCGTCCTTATTATAAATTTGTATGAATGTGCCCGAGCCGTTAATCCCTTGAATATAATGTGTCAACCCAATATCACCGACGGTATCGGGCGGATTTGCGTAAGAGTACCCTTGTCCATCAAAATTGACCGATGGTGTGCCAAACGCATCAACGGCGTGCTGTGCAGAAGTCCCCGCCTGCACAGCCAACAGCGGGTCCACGATGGGTTCATAGTCAGAATACGCTTTTGGATCGCCATAATAGTTCAAACGCGGATTGATCTCTCGATCTAGAATGAACGCCCGTCGCATAGGAGGCAGATCGCGCACGGCTGGGCTGATTGAGGGGGTGACGGGATCGCTTACGGTTACGGTTGAGCCGACGGGGGGATCGGGTTGGATATTAGCGGCAACGGCCAAACGGCCGTTACCCCGCCACACTATCTCTCCTGTATTGGACAAGAACAAAATGGGGAAAAATAGGACAAATAAAAGTAAAATAATTCCTATTGGTTTACGTGCCACATTCATAAGAGGTTCTCCATAAGACCTGCCCTGCCCGCTTTATCCGTTTGAAAAAATGATATGGTTGATGTATCTCCTCAAAAAAGCGGGGAAATTATTTTGTTTTTAGTATGACTACAGCGGATTATGAAAGTGAACGGATGTTTTCTCGACTACACCATCCGTTTATCTCTTTCATCTGTTGTAGTCACCCCAAAATATTGAGAAGTTACTGGTTGATAAACATAAGAATAGAACGCGGATTAGGCGGATAAACGGGGATCAAAGAGAGACAATCTGCGCTTATCCTGATAATCCTGCAACGCTGCGTCCCCCCTATACTCGCCTCTATTTTGAATTGTGTCAATTATATTTATATCGTATCTTCTCAATAAATCGTGGACAAGAGTTGATAAATTTCATCAGCACTTTATTTTACACGAGTATCATTAGGAAAATTTGTCAAGTCTCCCCAGAATACTGAGAAGATACTTTATATCAAAATCATATCATTACGATGAATAGCGACAGAGCCGTAATCATACCCAAGCTGTTCGCTAAATTTTGCTGAATGAAGGCCAAGAATTTGATTCAAATCCTCACTATTATACCGCGTAATGCCGCGTGCCAGTTCGTCCCCGTCGCTATTATGAATGCTGATGGTGTCGCCGCGCTGAAAACGGCCGTTTACCTCCACAATCCCGGCCGGCAAGAGCGAACGGCCGTTGTCCACCAACGCCCGCACCGCCCCCGCATCAATCACGACCGATCCCGCCGTCTTTTTGCCCGCAAAAATCCACTGCTTGCGCTTGATCAACGGCCGTTCCACCGGCACAAACCGAGTGCCGACCGACTCGCCCGCCGCCGCCCGCAAAATAACATCGGGCGCACGCCCAGCAGCGATAATCACATCTATTCCCGCCCGACGAGCCACGTCAGCCGCTTGCAGCTTCGTCGCCATCCCGCCCACGCCCAACCCGCTGACACTGCCGCCAGCCAATTTGCGTAACGTCTCATCAATCGTTTCCACCTCTGGAATGAGCGTGGCCGATGGGTCTATGCGCGGATCGGCGGTGAACAAGCCAGGCTGATCCGTCAATAGCAGCAACATATCAGATTCGGCCAAGATGGCGGCCAACGCCGATAAATTATCGTTGTCGCCCACTTTGATCTCATCAGTAGCGACGGCATCGTTTTCATTGATAATAGGGATGATGCGTTGCGCCAACAACGCTTGCAGTGCATTTTGCGCGTTCAAAAAGCGGGGACGGCTGGCTAAATCAGCCCGTGTCAACAATAATTGCCCCACTTCGATCCCATACATGGCAAAAAATCGCCCCCACAACGCCATCAACTGATTTTGCCCAACAGCGGCAAACATCTGTTTATTAGCGACGGTGTTAGGCAGATCGGGGAATCCCAGCCGCTCCTTGCCCGCCGCAATCGCTCCCGACGTACAGATGACAATTTCCGTCCCCTGCTCATACAAAAGGGCGCATTGACGCACCAATTCCACAATATGCGGCTGATATAATGTTCGACTATTATTTGTCAGCACGCTTGTGCCGAGTTTGATGATAATGTGTTTGTACATAGGAAAAGTGTCGTGATCGGTTTCGTGATCGGTTTTTTCGATTTTCGATCACGAAACCGATCACGATCACAAATTAAGACGAGATTGCAATCGCCCTAAGTTTGCAAGTGGCAAGTATGCAGGTGTGCAGGTAACAAGTTATACTTGCAGACATGCGTACTTGCTGACATGCAAACTTACACACTTGCAAACACGCAGCACGCAGTCTCGCTTATTTATTTTTGCGTGGGCAATGTCCACGCCTACATCCTTAATGGAGGATAGATGTCTACTCTAAAAGAGCAATTTCCCGCAGGTGTCCTTACAGGGGACAAAGTTCAAGAGATGTTCGCCTATGCAAAGGCGAATGCGTTTGCTATGCCCGCGCCTAATGTGGCGGGAACAAATAGTGTAAATGCGGTGATGGAAACGGCCGTTACTGTCAACGCCCCCGTCATCATGGAATTTTCGAGCGGCGGCGCACAATTCTTTGCTGGCAAAGGGATGAACAATGATAATTTCCAAGCCGCTATCGCTGGTGGTATCTCTGGCGCACGTCACGTCCATCAGATGGCCGCTTTGTACGGAGCACGTGTCATTCTGCACACCGACCACGCCGCCAAAAACAAACTGCCCTGGATTGACGGCTTGTTAGACGCGGGTGAAGCGTTCTATAAAGTACATGGCATTCCGCTTTACAGCTCCCACATGCTCGACTTATCCGAAGAAACATTAGAAGAAAATATCGCCATCAGCCAACGGTATCTTGAACGGATGAGCAAGATGGGGATGACATTAGAAATCGAACTCGGCATCACTGGCGGCGAAGAAGATGGTGTTGATAATAGTGAGGTGGACGTTTCCCGTCTCTACACCCAGCCCGAAGAGGTGGCCTATGCGTATGAAGAGTTAATGAAAGTGAGCGATAAGTTCACCATCGCGGCCGCTTTTGGTAATGTGCATGGGGTGTACAAGCCGGGCAATGTCGTTCTAACGCCCAAGATTTTGGATAATTCCCAAAAATATGTACAAGAAAAGTTCGGAACGGCCGTTAATCCGCTCAACTTCGTCTTTCATGGCGGATCAGGCTCCGAATTAGAAAAAATCCACGAAGCGATCTCGTATGGTGCGGTCAAAATGAACATTGACACCGATTTGCAATGGGCATTCTGGGATGGCGTACGCGCTTATGAAGCCAAAAATCACGATTACCTGCAAGGCCAAATCGGTAACCCTGACGGGGAAGACAGCCCCAATAAAAAATTCTACGATCCACGCAAATGGTTACGCGCTGGCGAAGATGCGTTCATCGCCCGCCTGACGCAAGCGTTCAAAGATTTGAAAAATATCAACACATTGGGGTAGGAAGCTAGAGTATAGAGCTAGAGCAGATTCGCTCTAGCTCTTGCTCTTTGCCAATATCCTATAAATAAGCCAAGTGCTAATCCGAACAGGCCGAATGCAGCCTGTTTTATTTTTTGGGTGGTAACGGCCGTTGGCTCCTCCACCACATCAACATCATAAAGCGGACGCGGCAAAGATACGGGAAATGTTGACGATGGAGTATCCTCGTAAATAAGTTCACGGTGAACGGCAATAGCATTATCAGCAGGGACAACTCTAGATCCATATCTATTGGCGTACACTTTGGTGAACTCCGCCCCAAAAAAGAATATCTGCGCCGAGTAATATATCCAAACGAGCAGCATAATCAGCGAGCCGGCCGCATCAAAGGCAGAGCCGACATCGCGGGCTTGAATGTATTTGCCTAATGCAAAGTTGCCGAGAGGGAAGAAAACGGCCGTTACCACCCCGCCCAACCAAACATCCCGCCATGAAATCGTCACATCTGGCAGCACCCTGTAAATAATCGCAAACAACACGCTCATCACGCCAAACAAGATCAACGACGTTGCCGAACTATTTAACAACGCGCTGATTTCAGGCAGGTATTGCGCCAGCACCCCATTTAAATCGCCCATAATGGCGTTCAAAAAAAGGGACAAACTGAGTAAAACCCCGACCATCAACACCATCACAACCGCCAAAATGCGCGTTTGCAAATAATGCAGAATACGACGAGCCATACCCGATCTTGGCTTTGGCTCCACGCCCCAAATGATATTTAGCGTCCGTTTAAGCTGGCTAAAAACACCAGAAGCTCCCCAGAAAACAACAGTAGCACTAATAACCGTCACAACAGTGCCGTTAGAACTATTTTGGAAACGATTCGAAGTCAATAGCAAATTTTGTATAAAATCAGCAATTTCGACATTAATATATTCAGAGGCATAACCGTACATCGCCTCTTGTACATTGATATTTTGTAATAAACGGGAGCCGATTGTGACCAGTAAAATGACAATCGGTGTTAGAGAGAAGATAGTGTAATACGCCAATCCAGCCGCCAGCATGGAAGCCTTATCAGTCAGCCATTCGATCAATGTGTCATAAAACAACTCTATAACAGCAATCGGATAACGGCGAAGGCGGCGGAGGCGCATAACGCAGAATTGTTAAAAAACAAGTGTGCAGATTTTTATCCTTTATCTACACACTTGCACCTCTTTAGCTCCACTTAACGACAATATCTAAGATAGTGTCAGCAGCTAAATCACCTTGATCGGCAGCGTTTGATAAATGGCGGATGACTTCACGGTTTTTCATCACTTCCATCACATCATGCACATCAGACGGCTCGCTAAAAAGTTTGGCTATGGTATGACGATACACATCTTCGACGCGATTTTCGCCGCCTTTAGCGCGACGCGCATGTTCAGAGGCTACACCCGGATGGTCACTCAGCCGCTGTACAGAGAGGAATAATTCATGCGCCATCTCAGATAAAATATCAGCCATCTCTTGCACACCAACTGGATCCTCTACATTAAAGATCACCAACTCTTCTATCGTATCGTATACGTAATCAATAAAATTATCTAATGCGCGTGACAGGGCAAAGATATCCTCACGATCAAAAGGGGTGACAAATGTATCTAATAATTCATGCACCAAAATGCGTTGAATTTCATCTGCCTCTTGCTCGATTCTTTTTGCTTTGTCATGTTTTTTCTCTACCGATTTTTCCAAGTAGGATTGTAAAGCCTCAGTGATCTCGACCGCTTTCTCCCCTTGTTGAGCTAGGTAAATAATAAAATTGTCTTGTTTTGGTTTTAAAAATCGTTTAAGCCATTCCATGATAAATTCCCATATCATTCCCGTCTTTGCAGGAAGCAATGCGTAAGGGTGACCCGCTGAGCCGCCCAAAAATCGTAAATCTAGTTTGTTGCAAATTATTTTATGCGATGAGCCAAACAAACGGCCAATATAAAATGATGGATAAAATCGCAGAAATAGGGATTGTTAAAACCCAAGCGACCAACAGTTCCGTGCCGACTTTCCAATGAACTTTTGATGCCCGTTCAGCCACGCCAGTCCCCATAATTGAGGAGGACATCACTTGTGTAGTACTGACAGGTGCGCCCATCACTGCCGCCCCCATGATAATTGCTGCCCCAGAAATTTGAGAGACAAAGCCATGAACGGGGCGTATTTTATAGATACGGAATCCTAATGTTTTGATCAAACTCCAGCCGCCGAATCCTGTCCCTAAGGCGATCATGCTGGCACTGGCAAAAATAACCCATGTCGGCACGACAAATTCAGGGATAACCCCTTCAACCATCAAGCCCAATGTGACGATCCCCATCGTTTTTTGAGCATCATTAGCACCATGACTAAGAGCTAATCCTGTCGCTGTAAAAAGCTGGCTTGTTTTGAAAAAGCCATTGATAGACGGCTTGGCTCCGCGCACAAAGAATAAAGTAAGATTCATGAGCAGATAGCCGACAATCATACCTAGAACAGGCGATAAGAAAAGGGCCGTGGTGACTTTGATCAACCCTCTAGGATTGACTGCATCTATGCCTGAGCTAACGATTACCGCGCCAACTAACCCGCCAATCAAGGCATGGGATGAACTGGACGGGATGCCTAGCCACCATGTAATGATATTCCATATTACGGCCGACATCATAGCGGCGACGATAACGGGCATTGTGACATTGGCGGGATCGGTTAAGCCTGTGCCAATCGTTTCGGCAACGGCAACGCCAAACAAAAACGGCCCAGCAAAGTGAGCAACAGCAGCTAAAAGCAAAATTTTGCGTGGGGATAATGCGCGTGAAGCGATTGGGGTAGCGACTATATTGGAACTATCGTGAAAACCGTTTAGGAAATCGAATACCAAAGAGGTACCTAGAAGCAGAATAAAAGCTGTACTCATAAAAATCTCACCTTTTTTTGTAAAAACTTCGTGAGTATAACAAGGATTCCTATTTGTGACAATGTTGAAAAATCTAGCGTAAGGCGATTGCAACCTCCAAAATTGGATACTGATTGCACAGATGAACACAGGTAAAAGATCAAAATCAGCGTAATCAGTGTCCAATTTCAAAGCAAGATCAACTCAATTTTGTAACTTCTCAATATTTCGGGGTGACTACAACGGATGAAAGAAATAAACGGATGGTGCAGTCGAGAAAATATCCGTTCATTTTCATAATCCGCTGTAGTCATACTAAAAACAAAATAATTTCTCCGCTTTTTTGAGAAGATACGCAATTTTCTATAAAAGACGAGGCAAGGTTGCGATCGCCCTGCCAATCCTCGTATTTGTGTTGACATCATTCTTACAGCAGATTAAAATCTGCCCTCTGCTGTGAACACCAGCATTTGCCTCAGTAGCTCAATGGATAGAGCAACAGACTTCTAATCTGTAGGTTGGGGGTTCGATTCCCTCCTGGGGTACAAAAAAACGGCCGATTGAGAATGACTGTATTCTCAATCGGCCGTTTTTGCTTCCACAATTGACGCAGGCAATTATAGCAATTGCAGTATCTTCTCAATAAATCGTGGACAAGAGTTGACAAATTTCATCAGCACTCTATTTTACACGAGTATCATTAGGAAAATTTGTCAAGTCTCCCCAGAATACTGAGAAGATACCAATGGGTGCATACAAAACTTAAGGGGTAACATTTCAGTGACTACAATTTTCTAATATTTCACCACGAAGACACGAAGAAAAACAAGAAAACCTTCGTGTTCTTTGTGCCTTTGTGGTAAATAAGGGAAGGTTCGTTTTTAACTTTGGACTTTCAGGTGACAGGCACTTGCCAAGTGCCTGTCACCTTGGCCACAGTTATTTACGAGTTTTCCCTAAGTGTATAAAATGTTCTCTTCCCTAACTAATGGATGCGCCCGATACCAATTGCATTCTATCTGGGTTCAGGTGCAAATGAATGGGAGAGTTGGCAGAAGGGATGACAACGGCCGTATCCATTTCAAATCGCAATAACAGTTCCTCAACCTGCACCGTCACCTGCTGATAGCGACCACGAAACGAGAGGGAATGTACACGGCCGCTTATCATATTCGCATCCGTCCCGCCCTCATCCATTATTTGTGCCGCTTCTGGGCGAATGAGCAATACAGCTGTTTTTTGGTCGACAACGGCCGTTTTCAACCGAAACACCCCAATGGCAGTCTGTACAACGACAGGGTTGCTGGCAAGAACCGTCACAGGCAGCAGATTTTCCATCCCCAAAAAGCGAGCGACAAACGGGGTGCGGGGATGACGATACACCAGATCAGGCGGATTGTGCTGCTCAACACGCCCCTCATTCATCACTGCCACTTGGTCGGCGATGGCGAACGCCTCCGCTTGATCGTGAGTGACATAAACGGCCGTGATCCCCATCATCTCCCCCACCCGTTTCAAAATAACGCGCAATTCCAACATCAACCGCTCGCGCAACGCCCGATCCAACGCCCCCAGCGGCTCATCTAACAACAAAAGGCGCGGCGACGAAGCCAGCGAGCGTGCCAGCGCGACCCGTTGCTGCTCACCGCCAGAAAGTTCATGTATCGTCCGCTTCTCAAACCCTGCCAAGCCGACAAGAGCCAGCATTTCGCTGACTCGTGCTGTGATGCGGCCGACTTCCCATTTTTGCATTCGCAAGCCAAAGGCGACATTTTGAGCGACATTTTTATGGGGGAAGAGGGCATAATCTTGAAAAACGAAACCGAAATTGCGTTTGTGGACGGGCTGCTCAGAGAGCAGGGCGTTATTAAAGAGGATACGACCGTTATCGGCCGTTTCCAACCCCGCAATAATACGCAACAATGTCGTCTTGCCGCAGCCGCTCGGCCCCAGCAACACCAATACTTCACCACTCAACACCGTCAATGACACCCCGCGCAAAACAGGAGTGCCATCAAACGCTTTTTCTATCGCCTCAATTTGTAATTTCATAGGGGGAGAGAGGTGCAAGATGCAAGTGTGCAAGTCGCAAGTAGCAGCGCATCGCTCGATCTCTCACTTACAAACTTGCATACCTGCACCGCTTGCATCTTTCGTTACCCCTGGACGGACTCGAACCATCATCTATCGCTTAGGAGGCGACTGTTCTATCCTTTGAACTACAAGGGCTGATTCGTCCCGATTATAAATGGAGTGCCGATGAGATGCAATGTAGATGCAACAATTTGCCCCTGTTGTTATACTGTGTCCGAAAAGAAAAACCTGAAAGAATAGGGCATAGATAGTATCTTCTCAATAAATCATGAACAAGACTTGACAAATTTCATCAGTACTTTATTTTACACGAGTATCATTAGAATTTACCAAGTCTCCCCAGAATACTCAGAAGATACATACTTTGGTAGTTAAATAAATCCTCGTTCCTAAACAATGAATACTATCAACCTATTGAATAACAACACCGCTCACATCCCCGCCCAAATGTACACCAACTCTCCTGCACTTCCGCGTAGTTTGATTTTGGGTGGATTTCGGCTGCTATTTTGGCTCTTTTTCCATCCATCCGCTTGGCGCAACCATGTGCGGCAATTGCGGCTGGGGCTGCGGGCTGATTTTTGTTTAGCTGAACTAGAGCGGCGGCATTGGGCTGATTTTGCCTTTTGGCGGCTGCTACTCACGCTCGCTTTTGCGTGGGTGATGGTGATGGGAACGCTGATCGTGATGGGAATATCGCTGTTTCAATTGCCATTGGGAAGCGGAATGCTCGGCGCGGCAATTGGGTTGGGGATAGGATTTGTGGTGGCAACGGCCGTTAGTATTGTCGCCAGTGTCGCGGTAGGAACGGCCGTCGGGCTGGCTGTCGGACTTATTTCAGGGCTGTCGGGCGCACTCTTTCTCAGCGGCACATTGCCAAACACCCCCCTTTTATCCAACGCGGCCCCCATTTTTCTACTCAATATAAGCATCGGCTTAGCGGGCGGCTTGGCAGGCGGCTTGGCCTACAGCGTAGCGATGGGCATCGTTGACCGTGCTGACAGCGCGACCTCCGCTCACTCCTTTTCCCGCCAAATCAGCAGCTTTCTCCTCAGCGTTTTGCTTGGCATGGCCGCCGCCAATTTCACCAATAAAATCGAAGGACAACTCGCCATCGGGCTTACCGTCGGGCTGCCCTTTGGCCTTGCCGTCTATCTACGCACCAAAATGTGGACACGCAGCATCATCGGCAGCGTGATAGTCGGCATCATCGGCAGTTTCTTAGTCGAATTTATCGAATTAGGCGCGGCCAGAAACATCATCAGCTTGATCGGATTAGCCGCCCTGCTCGCCTCCCTATTTTCCCTGCCCTATGTGCTGGCCGAACGGCTGGCAGGGTCAGGCGCGGGCGCATTGGCGGGCGCATTGAGCGGCAGCAGCGGGCTGTCCGTCTTCTTCTTCTCGCTCAACTACTTCTCGCCCATGTTCTATTTCAGCATTGTCGGCGTACTGCTGGGATTGACCTTAACATGGTGGCGACCTGTTCTCTCCTACCCCTTTGTAACCATCGCCAACCAAATCCTCTACCGCATAGACAACCGTCGCCTGCGCGAGCAAAATCGCAGCCTATTCCGTTTCCATTCCGCCTTCTGGGATGAATTTCAGCGTATACGGCTTGGCGGACTAGACACCCATCTGCTCCTGCTGACGGCACATAATCCCGTTGAGGCCGAAGCGGCGATGGAATATCTGAACAACAGCCGTCAACGATGGGCAGCCCAATCGGCTCAGATCGAACTTGATGCCCGTCAATTAGAGCGATGCACCACCGCGACCGCCATCGGCGCATTACAATTAGCGGCGGGGGAGCTAGCGGGGCCGGCGAGCGCGTTATTACGCAGTTTCAACCATATCAGCCAAGATGTAAGAGCGGCACAATCGCAGGGAAGCATCTACAATCAGCGGTTGGCACTCAACGCCGTTGAAGATCGACTAAACGGATTGATCCGCGAATTGACCCGCAGTGCCGAACGGTACGCCGCCCGTTTTCGCCCCATCGCTGCCGAGTGGCGGCGCATTATCAGCGCACACGGGCAACAGTTAGCCGCCGAAGCAGAGCTGCGCCAAGAGATCGATAACCCGTACATCATCGGCGTGCCGCTGACCGAACAGCAAGAGATTTTTGTCGGGCGGGACGGGATCAGCACCCGTATAGAGCAGCTACTTTTAGATCGCCGTCAACCGCCCATTTTACTCTATGGACAGCGACGGGTGGGCAAAACATCCCTGCTCAATAATTTGGGACGGCTCTTTCCGCACAGTATCATCCCCCTCTTCGTCGATTTACAAGGGCCGGCTTCACGGGCAAAAAATGTGGACGGCTTCCTTTATAACGTATCCCGCAGTATGGTTCGCTCCGCCCAGCGACAGCGGGATTTTGCATTGCCAGCCTTGACCCGCGCGGCGTTGCAAGCCGATCCGTTCACCGTTTTTGAGGAGTGGCTGGAAGATGTGGAAACAGCGTTGGGCGATAATATGGCGTTACTGGTACTGGACGAATTTGAAGCGTTGGATCACGCTTTCGCCAAAGGAGATTTGGATGAGGATGAGATTTTGGGCATGTTGCGCCATCTCATCCAACACCGCTCTCATTTCAAAGCACTGCTGTCTGGCTCGCACACATTGGATGATTTTCACCGATGGGCAAGCTATTTGATCAATGTACAGGTGGTGCATATCGGCTGTCTCAGCGAGGCGGAGGCGCGTCATCTCATCGTGTCGCCGACAGATGATTTTATGTTGGAGTATGAGCCAACGGCCGTAGATCGGGTATTAACATTGACGCGCGGTCACCCTTTTTTGGTGCAGCTATTATGCGCCGAAATCGTCGCCTTAAAAAATGAACAAGAGCCGTCTTGCCGCCGCTTGGCAACCTTAATTGACGTGGAAACGGCCGTTCCCGAAGCTCTCGCACACGGCAGTTTCTTCTTCGCCGACATCGAGCAAAATCAAATTGATCGTGACGGAGCCGCATTTTTGCACCAATTAGCACGGGGGGAAACGGCACAGCGGCAGGGGAACGGAAACAAAGAGACCTTAGACCGTTTGCGCCAACGGGAGTTGATCGAAAAGGGGGATGACGGCCGTTATCGTTTTCAAGTACCGATGGTACAACATTGGTTTAACAGGGACAGTTGATGGGTAAAAAATCTACGTTCATCTTAATAACGATCCACAGATTTCGCAGATTGAAGCAGATAAGGCCATTTCTAAATTTAAATGTATCTTCTCAATAAATTGTGGACAAGACTTGACAAATTTCATCAGCACTTTATTTTACACGAGTACCATTAGGAAAATTTGTCAAGTCTCCTTAGAATACTGAGAAGATACATTTAAATCACCCAAAATTTTGATTGTCATTGTTTTTCATGAATGGCTTAAAAACGTTCAATCTGCGCTAATTTGCGAAATCTGTGGACAATATACTAAAAATCGTGATAATCTGCGTCCCATCCCTCAAACATTTTCCACTATGTACACTTTACGCAATGTAACACAAGGATACAACGGCCGTATCGTCCTAAACATTCCCGCCCTCGATATTCATCAAGGGGAAGTACTGGCCGTCGTCGGGGCAAGCGGGGCCGGAAAAAGTACATTACTGCGCTTATTAGCCTTTTTAGAACGGCCGTTAAGCGGTCAATTACGCTATCAAGAACAGGAAGTCAACGATAAATGGCCTGATTTGGAAACGCGGCGGGCGGTGACGATGGTCTTCCAGCGTCCGCGCCTATTGAACCGCTCTGTACGTGATAATGTGACCTACGGGCTGCATCTGCGCGGGGAAAAGGGGAATGATGAACGGGTAACGGCCGTTATCGATCAACTCGGCCTCTCGCCACTCGCCGATGCCATCGCCCCCACCCTTTCTGGCGGCGAGATGCAGCGCGTCGCTTTAGCCCGCGCCCTCATTTTGCGCCCGCACGTGCTAATTCTGGACGAGCCAACGTCCAATCTTGACCCGTACAATATCAAATTGATCGAGAAATATGTTCGCTATGCGAATAAAAAGGAGAAAATGACGGCCGTTATCGTCACTCATAACATTTTCCAAGCACGGCGGCTGGCAGATCGGGTGATCTTGTTGATGAACGGCCGTCTGATCGAGATCGCCGACACCGAAACATTCTTTGACCATCCCAAAAAAGCGGAAACAGCCGCTTTCGTCAATGGTGAAATAGTGTATTGATATTAGGGCAATTGCAACCTCGGCTTTTACAGAAAATTGAGTTAATCTTGTTTTGAAAGTGGGCACTGAGCACGCTGATTTCACTGATTTTGATCTGTGTTCATCTGTACAATCAGTATCCAATTTTGGAGATTGCAATCGCCAGCTTAGCCTACCTTCTTCGGGGTTTTCTGTAGTGCAATTTTGTAAAATTGCACGGTCAAATTTGCAAATTTGACCTACGACACTTGTTGGAGAACTTCCGCCAGTGATTGATATTGACTTTATCATACGGCCGTGTATAATCTCCTCTGTTGTTGCGGGGTAGAGCAGAGGCAGCTCGTCGGGCTCATAACCCGGAGGTCACAAGTTCGAATCTTGTCCCCGCTACCTAAAAAAAGCACCCTAATCAGGGTGCTTTTCGTTTTTATATCACCCTAATCAAGACAAGCCAGAAAAGAATGATCCGCAGATTGACGCAGATAAAAACATTCAATCCGCGCTAATCTACGAAATCTGCAGGCAATTTCTTGTACACTAATTTGCAGATTCAGCCTGCATTTGTAAGCTGTATACCTTACCGTCATCCATAGCTGTGTAACACTTACCCTCATGGACAATAATCAAATTGTCAACACCACAATGCAATACATAATCCATACACATCCACTAAATGCGTATGGCAATTGCATTCCTACATCACTGGAGGATACATGAGTAACCCAACCATCACCTTATACGGCGCACATTGGTGCCCCGACTGTCGGCGTAGCAAACAATTTCTCGGCGAGCATCAAATTCCATACAATTGGATCGACATCGAGCAAGATGCCGAAGCGGAACAGACCGTCATCCAAATCAACGACGGCAAACGGATCATTCCCACCATCGTTTTTGAAGATGGCAGCTTCGTCACTGAGCCGAGCAACGCTGATTTAGCCAATAAACTAGGCTTAAAAACGACAGCCAGCCGCCAACATTACGATCTTATCATCATCGGCGGCGGCCCAGCTGGCCTCACCGCCGCCCTCTACACCGCCCGCGAAGCGATAGAAACGCTGGTCATCGAACGCGCCGCGCTAGGCGGACAAGCGGCGGCCACCGAAAAGCTCGATAATATGCCCGGATTCCCTGACGGCATCGTCGGCATACAGTTTGCCAATAGACTGCGCCAACAAGCGGAACGCTTTGGCGTGGAACTGCTGCAAGCGCAAGATGTGGTAAAAATCCACAGTCATGACAACTATCATTGCGTTTTCACCGCCGATGGTAGCGAATATAGCGCGTTTGCCCTATTAATCACCACTGGTAGCCGATACCGCCGCCTCAATGTGACTGGCGAAAGCAGTTATATCGGCGCAGGCGTGCATTTTTGCGCCACTTGCGACGGTCCCTTCTATAAAGAAAAGCGCGTCATCGTGGTCGGCGGCGGCAATAGCGCGGTCGAAGAGAGCCTGCTCTTACGTAAATTCGCTGACAGCGTGACTATTTTGTCACGCGGCGACTCCTTCACCGCCAGCCAAATCATCATCGAAAAAGTGATGGCTGATCCGAAAATTGATGTATTATGGAATACAGAAGTCGTTGAGTTCGTCGGCGCATCATCCAAATTGAAGAGCATCAAGTTGCATAATAATAAAACGGGCGCGGACAGCGAACTGGCAGCAGATGGGGCATTCATCTTCATCGGGCTGACACCCAATACGGGCTTTTTAGATGGCAGCGGCATCATTTTGAACAAATGGGGCTTCATCGAAACAGGACATGATCTGATCCATAACAGTGCATTCCACAATGATACGCCCGCCAAAGAGCGCGGCTTTGTGGAAACAAGTGTCTCTGGTATCTTCGCCGCTGGGGATGTGCGAGCGGGCAGCACCAAACAGGTCGCCAGTGCCGCTGGTGAAGGGGCGACGGCGGCGTTGTTGATTCGTGAACATTTGAAAACAGTTTAATAATAATGAATAATGGGTGGGAAACAGTTGATAATGAAGGGGAACACGATTCCCCCATTCATTGTTCATTGTTCATTGTTCATTGTTCATTGTTCATTCTATATGCGTATTTTAATGTTATCCAAAGCGTGCCTTGTGGGCGCGTACCAGACAAAACTTGAGGCAATCGGCCGTTATGAGGATGTCGATCTAACAGTCATCGTTCCGCCGATATGGCAAGATGCGACCGCCCCTATCCTATTGGAACGGGCGCATACAAACGGATACCGCTTGCTGGTTGACCCCATCCGCTTTAATGGCAATTTCCATTTTTTCTACTTTCCCACGCTAAAAAAGCGACTGGCAGAAGGGCAGCCAGACATCGTGCATATTGATGAAGAGCCATACAACTTCGCCACATGGCTGGCGATGCGGCAAGCGAAAAAGGCGGGGGCAAAGACGCTCTTTTTTAGCTGGCAAAATATCAATCGCACCTATCCGCCCCCGTTTCGGCAGATGGAGCAGCAGGTGCTGGCAGAAATTGAGTATGGGTTGATGGGAAATCGGGAGGCAACGGCCGTTTGGGAAGCGAAAGGATACAAAGGCCGACAAGCCATCATCCCCCAATTTGGGGTTGACGAGAATCTGTACACCCCCCCGCCCCGACGGGACAGTGGACGCACTTTTATCATCGGCTGTGCCAATCGGCGGCTTGTACCAGAGAAGGGAATCGATCTACTTTTGAGAGCGGCGGCAGCATTGCCCGGTATGTGGAAAATACATATTGCAGGAGAGGGTGGAGAGCGGCCGTTGCTCGAAGCCCTTGCCTGCGAACTGGGCATAGCCGACAGAGTGCAATTCAACGGCGCGATCCCATCCTCCGCCATCCCCGCCTATTTGCAGCAGCTAGACGTGCTGGTATTACCATCGCGCACATTGCCTAATTGGAAAGAGCAGTTCGGGCGCGTATTGATCGAAGCGATGGCGTGCGAACGGGTCGTCGTCGGTTCAGACAGCGGCGAAATCCCGCATGTCATCGGCGATGCCGGCCTCATCTTTCCCGAAGATGATGTGGACGCATTGCACGCCCATCTCCTGCACTTGATGCAATCGGAAGAGATGCGGCATGATTTGGGCAAAAAAGGGCGGCAGCGGGTGTTGGCTAAGTACACCCAAAAGCAAATCGCCGCCCAAACGGTGGATGTTTATCGTGAACTAATGAAGAGCAATTGAGCATGGATAATGAACAAGCGGCAGTCAGCGAAGGACAATCATGGGGATGGGTGGGAGCAGCCGTTCTCGCTCAATTGGGATGGGGAACATCGCCTGTATTGATGCGTTATTTGCAGACGATCAGCGGCTTGCCGGGATTTTCCATGCTGGTGGCGGCACATGGAACGCTTCTGCTTTTAATTGCAGTGCTGTTCTTACCACGCATGGACAAATCTATTTTTCGCCATAAATTTGTATGGCTTTTTGCCCTGCTGGTCGCTGCACGGGGGATCACTAATATGTTAGCGGTGCAGTACACGCTGGCCGTTTACGTGCAAATCATCTATCTGATGACCCCATTTGTGGTTGCCCTCATCAGCAGACTGTTGTTGCGCGAAGAGCTGCCCCATCACACATTCAAAGCGATGATCGCCGCTTTTGCGGGGGCGTTGTTGATTGCGGGGCAGGGATTGGGAGAAACGGCCGTTGCCGCCTCTCGTAATGATTTCATCGGCGTTTCCATCGCCATAGTCAGCACCGTCATCCTCGCTGTCTATATGATCGCCGCCCGTCACGCCTCCAAATATAATCTCTCCGCCAGTAGCTTATGGATCGTGCAAACGATCTCCCTTTTCACCTTTTCAACCGCCGCCGCCTTGCTCACTGGCGAAAAGTTGAGCGCGTGGCGCGGTATGCAGTTTCCTGATTGGGGCATTCTTTTGCTTCTCACTTTTGGCGTGCTGCTGGGCGCAAACATGGGGCAGATTGGAGCCATCCAACGGCTGGGCGCACCACTTGTCAGCAGCACAATGGCATTACGGCTGGTCAGTTCGCTCATCTTTGCCGCCCTTCTACTGGGCGAACGGTTGACAACAGGGTTTCAACTTGCTGGTGCGGTCGTGATTATGATCACGATCACGTTATACCTGCGACAAAATCAGGGAAATTCGACAAATAGCTTAGGCGGTTTCCTGAAAAAATAGGAAGTAAAAAATCTCATAACTTTGACTGTCATTCCCGCCCCCATCCTCACGAAGGTGGGGATGGGGGCGGGAATGACAAACGTATAATTTCTTTTCATAAATGGCCTTATGAAAAAAATTAAAGCTATATTCAATTTCGCTAACTGAGCCGCTGGATTGAACCTTTTTGGTATCTTCTCAATATTTCGGGGTGAGTACGGTATCTTCTCAGTATTCTGGGGAGACTTGACAAATTTTCCTAATGATACTCGTGTAAAATAAAGTGCTGATGAAATTTGTCAACTCTTGTCCACGATTTATTGAGAAGATACTGAGTACGTACAATAAATTAAGGAAGGAACAAATTGCGTCAGTCGGGTAAATCTGTTCTTTTCCCAATCCGTTGTACTCATGCCCCCAACTTTTTGAGAAGATACCCTTTTTGGGTCTTTGGGCAAAACAACCAGTTAAGCGATAGGCCAATGGACGATAACGGCCGTTCCCCGATCAATCCCGTCGCTGACAATCGTCAACTGCCCACCATACAACTGCAAAATCGACTCCACCAACGACAGCCCTAACCCCGTGCCTTGCGTTTGGCGCGAACGCGCTTTGTCGGTGCGATAGAACCGCTTGCCGATGTGGGGCAGCTCTTCAGCGGTGATGCCGCGCCCGTTATCCGCCACGATGACCTCAATGTTTGCGCCATCTTGCCGCATGGTGACGGTCACTTGTCCGCCAGAGGGGGTGTATTTGAGCGCATTGTCGAGCAGATTGCGAAAGACGACTTGGGCGTGGTTCAGATTGGCGCGGACGGGGGGCAGGGGAGCGGATGGGGGCTGGATAGTGA
>WFSA01000246.1 GCA_015486215.1 Anaerolineae bacterium
CCACCTGCGTCAGCAGTTGGAACGCCCGCTCCCCCATCCGAAAATCGGGCAAGCCCAACAACGTGTCGGCCGAAATCACACCGACGAACGTCACCAGCGGCAAGTCCAGCCCTTTGGCGATCATCTGCGTGCCGACCAGAATGTCGGCTTCGTTGTTGATGAACTGCGCCAACAACGCCTCGTGGCTGTCCCGCCCGGCCGTCGTGTCCCGATCCCAGCGCACCACCCGCGCTTGCGGCCATTGCTGTTTCACCAACTCCTCCACCTTCTCCGTCCCCATCCCAAAATGCTTAATCCGCTTTGAGCCACATTGGGGGCAGATGGCGGTCGGCGGCTCCTGACGGCCGCAATGGTGGCACGACAACATCATGCCCGGCCGATGGTACGTCAGCGGCATGTCACAGCGCGGGCATTTGGCGACGTGGCCGCAATCACGGCAAATCACAAAGGTCGCCGTGCCGCGCCGATTGAGGAAAAGGATCGCCTGCTCGCCGCGCTCAAGGGTTTCGTCAACGGCCGTTTCCAATGCCCGACTAAAAATGGAGCGGTTGCCCGCCCGCAGCTCCTGCCGCAAATCCACAATGGTGACGGGGGGAAGCGGAATGCTCATCGCGTCGTCAGGGTCAGCGTCGTCACGCCGATAGTGGCTGGCAATATGCAGCCGCGCCTCTTGGCTTTCAATCCGCAGGCGATGCCCCATCACCCGTTTTGGCAATTCCAAAAGTTGGTAACGCCCCGCGCGGGCGCGATGGTAACTGTTGATGTCAGGGGTCGCACTGCCCAGCAAAAGCAACGCATTATTGAGCCGCGCATAAGCAACGGCCGTTTCGCGGGCATGATAATAGGGTGGCGGCACGGGCGGCGTTTGCTTGTAGCTGTCGTCATGCTCCTCGTCCAGCACAATCACACCCAAATTGGGCAACGGCGCAAACAACGACGACCGCGCCCCGACAATAATGCCGATTTCACCCGCCCGCGCCCGCCGCCATGTGTCGTACCGCTCGCCAGCCGTCAATCCGCTGTGCATGACGGCGACTTGGCCGGGAAAGCGCGAAGCAAAGCGGCGCACCGTCTGCGGCGTGAGGGCGATTTCCGGCACAAGCACCACCGCCTGCTGCCCATTTGCCAGCGCGTGGGCGATGGCTCGCATGTAAATTTCAGTCTTGCCACTGCCCGTCACCCCATGCAACAGCACGGGGGCGATGGGTTGTTCGCCGCCCGATTCCAACTGCATCATTTTGACGCGCCCCCAAATGCGGGCTTGGTCAACGGTCAGCATCGGCGGCTCGGCGGGGGCAAAATCGCGGTCAGCCAGCGGGTCGCGCCACACCTCATCCGATCTCAGCCGAATGATGTCGGCGTTGACCAACTTGCGTAAATGGGCGATGGACGTGCCTGTTTGGGCGTAGATTTCTTTGACGGAAACGGCCGTTCCTGCCTCAATCAACAGCCGCACAATCGCATCATATTTCCCCGCCCGCCGCAAGCGCACAATATGGCGCACCGTCTCCGCAGGCGACTGGGCAAGGGTAATGATGGGGTCTCTGTTCATCTGTGCAATCTGTGTCCCCAAATTCTCCGCGCGGATAAGGCCATCGGCTATCAATACCTGCAACGTTTTTTCATCAGCGTTACTGGCGGACAAAACGGCCGTTTTCAACGGCAACGGGTCATCTGATTGCAGGATGGCGCACAGGATGGCCGCTTTTTTGTTGCGACTGCCGAATTCACAAACGGCCGTTTGCCATCGTTCTGGCGCGGCGATCAACTGCGCCGAGCGCACTTTTTTAGGACGCGCACGGGGTGGGTCAAGCACCGATGCTTTCAACAATATCTTGCGCTTGGCAAGCTGATTGATCGCCGCCTTCCAATTCGTCTTGGGCAAAGCGCGACCAATCGCTCGCCCGCGCATATCCCCGTTTTGGCGTAGCAGGGCGATGATTTGGGTTTGGAGGGGGGTTAAACGGCCGTTTTCATCCCAATACGGGTTGATTTCCACCGTAATATCAGAGTACGCCGACAAGCCGGGCGGAAAAAAGAGGCGCAAACACGCATTCAACGGTGTCAAATACGCCGTACTCATCCATCGTGCCAACCCGATTTGGGCGGGCTGCACAATCGTCTCCTCATCAATCAGCGCGATAATCGGTTTGATGACCTCCACATCCACGGCGGGCTGCTCATCAAAAGCGACGATGACCGCTTGCGCCAGTCGTCGCCCAAACTCCACCTCCACCAGGTGCCCAACGCGCAACCGCGCCTCCATATCGGCGGGGATGCTGTAATGGAACGTGCCATCCAGCGCGGTGTTGATGTTGATCAGTAATTCGGCGTACATAAAAAATCTGCGTTTATCCTAATCTAGATAAACCAGAAAAGAATGATCCGCAGATTTCGCAATTGACACAGATAAAAACATTCAATCTGCGAAATCCACGGACAATTTCTTGTACATGGTACAAGAATATCACTGATAAGGGAAGGTTCGTTTTTAACTTTGGATATTGAGTATAATAGCCTTTTTCTGTATTTCAATTAAACGGAGACCATATGACTACAATTCACGAATGCGAATGTGCTATTTGTCAACAATCAGAATCTCATCCAGACCAAGCGGAACACCAACTCATGAATTTATTCATAAGTCGCTTAGATGAACAGCAGCGACGCTGGTATGCGGCAATTGAAGCAAAAAAACTAGGACATGGCGGAAGCACATTAACAGCTAAAATAACGGGACTATCAGCAGAAACCATTCGCCGTGGTCGCTATGAATTGGAGGGTAAATTAATTGATAGACCCGTTGATAAAGTGAGAAAACATGGTGGCGGACGCAAAGCAACTGAAAAAAAAAGCCTTCTATCGAAACAGCGCTGAAAGAAGTGGTTGGCGGTGAGATTGCTGGCGATCCGATGAGCGACCAAAAATGGGTGCGGAAATCGCTCGATTACTTGGCTCAGGCATTGCAGAAGCGCGGTTACGAAATTGAACAGACAACAGTCCGTCGTTTGCTCAAAAAACTAGGTTACAAATTATTTACTAATCGTAAGAGTTTAGCGCCGCAACACCCAGACCGGGACAAGCAATTTCGTTTTATCCGCCGCGTGAAAAAGGTATACATGGCTTCTGGGCGGCCTGTGATCAGCGTAGACACCAAGAAAAAGGAATTGATTGGCAATTTCAAAAATACGGGACGAACTTGGGGGCAAGAAGCCACAAAAGTAAAAGACCACGATTTTCCTTCAGAGGCCGATGGGAAAGCCTCGCCATATGGTATTTATGACATCACTCACAATCAGGGTTATGTTTATGTGGGTACATCGTATGATACACCGACATTCGCCGTGTACGCAATTGCTCAATGGTGGAATGATCCTAATCGTCCCCGATTCGAGAATGAAGATAAGTTACTCATTCTCTGCGATGCTGGCGGGAGTAATAGTTGTCGTTATTGGCGGTGGAAAATAGAGGTTCAGCGACAATTAGCGAGCGAATTTGGAATTGAGGTCATGATCTGTCACTATCCTACTGGGGCTTCCAAATGGAATCCCATTGAACATCGCCTTTTTAGTGAAATTTCCAAGAATTGGGCCGGTAAACCCTTGCGAACCTTCGAGACTGTAATCAATTATATTCAAGATACAGCGACCGAAACAGGATTGACTGTAAAAGCATTTCTTGTCGATTTAACCTTCGAGAAAGGCTTACAATACGACCAGAAGGAACGCGACAATCTCAATTTACATCGGCAGCGCACTTGCCCAACCTGGAATTATACGATTAAGCCGCATGCCTATTCTGGATGATATTCGATTGTTAATGTCCAAAGTTATTTACGAGCCTTCCCTAAGTGACTCCTCCTCTGTTCTTTTATATAATGAACGGAACTGAAAAGAAACCTTACAGGAATCCTACATGAGCAAACAAAATAAAACCAATTTCCCAGAATTAGACAGCGTTTTGCAACATCTTGTCGAGCGGCTGCTATCCATTTTAGGCAACAATGTCGTCGGTATTTATTTGCAGGGGTCACACGCCGTCGGCGACGCAGATGAGGATAGCGATTGTGATGTGATGGTCGTTATTCAAGAGCCGCTTGCCGATGAAGACATCCCCGTTTTGAACGGGATGCACCAACAGTTGTTTGATGAGATTGACGGTTACTGGTCAAAACATCTGGAAGGCTCCTATTTCCCCGCCGATCTGTTGCGAAAATGGACACCTGATCAACCGTTATTACATTATTTTGACAATGGCAGCACCCAACTTGAGCTATCCGACCATGACAACACGCAGGTAGTGCGCTGGTGTATGCGCGAATATGGAATAACGCTTTTCGGCACACCCGCCGCCGCGTTGATTGACGATGTTTCGTCTGACGCGCTCATACGCGAAGTGCGTGAGGTGATGGTTGAATGGGGGCGCGAACTGTTGGCTCATCCAGAACGCTTCGGCAACTGCTGGCGGCAATCCTCTGTTGTCGTCAGTTATTGCCGCATGTTGCATACGCTGGAAACGGGGCGTGTACATTCCAAACCTGCAAGCGTGAAATGGGCTGGCACTGCCCTTGATCCACAATGGCGCGACTTCATCAATCGGGCTCAGGCAAACCGCAAAGGGCAATTTTTAAGAATAGGCGACCGCAGTCTGCCTGAAGATGCGGCGCGGACTCCTGATTTTTTGCGTTATGCGCTTGATGTAGCGGGGGAAGAAACAGTCAACTAAAAACAATCAACTGAAAACGGGGGTGCGTTTTCTTCCAACTCTTCATTCGCAAAGCAAGTATGGGGTAAACGGCCGTTTTCCCCCGTCACATAAAACAAAAACGGCCGTCTTAAACGGCCGTTTTCCATTTCCACTACCTCAGAAGTTAAACTCCCTATTGAACAAAACTGAACAACCCTGGACTAATATCAAAGCTACACTTCTCGTATAACCTTCACAACAAAGTTACTGTTTAATTACCATGTTCAGAATGTAGTGCTTTTTTTATTGCTCGTAGGCGTTCCGAAACCCTATACAATGCGATAAGGTTATAAGAACGATATGTATCAACAACAACAGTTAAGGTATATAGCTCATTTTGATGTACTTGGAAGGTAGCACCATCTTGAGTATTTGGAGGCAAATTTAACAAGAAAAACTCCCCCTTCTCTATTCCAGGAACTTGTAATTGCCCACCTTCTTTGGCAAAGCGTGCCTTTATAGGAAGAGAAAGGGAAATATCATTACCAATTCTGTCAAAAAAAGGGGGTGTAGCTACCGAAATCGTGATATAGAGATGTCCTACCCCTATTACCCGTCCTGTCTGGCGGTCTTTATGCCCTTCATGTTGCTTGAAGACTACTTGATTGGGAAAACACATTAGCGTACCTGCATCAATACCAGGCAGGATATTCAATGTAAACGGGCATTTGTTTTCAACTAGAGACTGTCCATGACAAGTGGGACAAGGAATAGTCTTGGATTTAGTATTGCTTTTAGTACAAGTTGGACATGTTTCAAAACAAGGGACTTCTATATGTTTTTGCCCTCCTTGTATTGCTTCACTGAGAGAAATGGTGAGGTGATGAAATACATCTCGTCTTCTTCTGATAGTTTGTGTAAAGAAGTTCTCGGCAATGGATATGGGATCGAACGAGATTTGCTGTGGGTGTGGTGAGGGAGATGGAATTGCAGGAGCGACAATCTTGCTAAGATCAACATAACCTATACCTTGATACTTCATCGTTATTGGATCAACAACTGTAATATACAGTTCTTGGTTTATGTTAATAGATATCTTGATCTCAATCTGCAGTGATTCTCCATCATGTGCAGACACAACGCCGAATATGTTAAATTGACCTAAAGAAACATTACTATAAACATTTTCTTCCTCGCCAAAGAATAAATTAAGTATCCTGTACTTATACTCATTTGGGAATATACGGGTTGTCTCAGTTGGAAGTTCTGCACCTTGTAAAAAAAGTTTACCTGATGACCTACTCTGTGCAAAACTTATTGTTGCACGAAGTTTTTTGTCATTATTGATTTGTTTTGTGCTTTCCATGTGCTAACCCCAAAATTCTTATTAACATTGATAGTTGTACTATCGGTTACACCTTCGCCACGCCAACTATTATTAACCCGCATAAATGCTTGATAAACCTTGAATTTATGTTTTATAAATCAGGAGTACATCAGCGGCGTGTGTCGAAATATGCAGGATATGATTGAAATGAATGGTTTATCCAGCGTTTGTGCTGAATAAACCATTGTGTACAGTTAAAATGAGACGAACGGCTACGCCGCACTTGTCGCGCCAACGGCCGTTTCATCCCCATCATCCACCTGTTCACTAGGCAGATAATAGTAACGCGCCCCATAATTACGCAGGGTGCGCCGCTGGCTGGGCGCATCCATCTTGCGGACGGCAAACTGCACCACGTCACGCACATCGCGGATGAGTTCATCGGCGCGGGGGCGCAAGGTGGCAACGGCCGCTTGGGCATTATCATACTTTTTATCGGCCATCGGAATATCATCTCGTTCGCTTTGGGCGTTGTCCAAAACCAGTTGCAGCTCCGCCGCTGAGGGGCAGGCGATGGGCGGGAAGCCATCGGCGACAGCGGTCGCATCGCCGTTGATGATGGACACAGCCATCTCTGCCCATTGATCACGGCCGCTGGGGGTCGGGCGGCTGCTATCGGCGTTCAATTTATAGTAGCCAAGCACGCCGACGGGATGGTTCTCGCGGCGGGCGCGATTTTTAACGGCCGTCCATATATGATTGACATACATCTCCAGCCGTGTCACCGCCGCTTCACTCTCTGCGGTTTCATTCTTGCGGCGGCTTAACGACGCTTCCACCTCATCATAGGCGACGCGGTAGGCGGTGTAATGAGCGGTTAAATCGGCCAATAAGGCGGCATCTAAAATCTGCTCGCCAGCAGTTTGGGCGGAAGCGGCCGTTCTGATCGCACGGTTCATATAGGTAAGACGGGATATATCACTATTGGGGGCAACATATTGGGGCATAAGAGACTCTCCTTGTGTTTAGGCGGCAGACAGAGTGTTGATCAAGACTGGACTGCCTATCAATAAAATGGTCACTGCGGTTGACAATCCGCAATAAATGAATCGTTACAGGAGAGAGTATAACATAAACGGCCGTTTTTTTGCTACAAAAAGGGGCTGGTCAGAAAATAAACGAGGGGGTTTTTGCCCAAAAAGGGGCTGGTCAGAAAATAAACAAGGGGGTTTTTGCTCAAAAAGGGGCTGGTCAGAAAATAGACGAGGGGGTTTTTGCTCAAAAAGGGGCTGGTCAGAAAATAAACGAGGGGATTTTTGCCCAAAAAGGGGCTGGTCAGAAAATAAACGAGGGGCTTTTTGCCCCAAAACCAAAGAACCATCGGGAATGCGTTCGTTAACGGCCGTTGCGCTCCCACTCCTCAGCATGCACCTGATTTACCCAAGTGGACGGCCGTGTTTCAGTGCATTAAACCAAAGGGTTGCATTTCAGTTATGGGGCGGGCGTGACACCGCGCGACACCGATTGAAATCGGTGTCTGATACACAAAAGCCCGCTGAAAGCGGGCTGTATTGAACGCGCTTTCAGCGCGTTTCCTGTGCCAGACATCGGTTTTTAACCGATGGATTTGAAAATACCCCGAACAATGAGTGGAAGCACACGCCCCCACTCATTATCCATTATCAACCACCGTCAGGAGTAACGGCCGTTCCTCCCCACCCAACCCCCAGATTATAATAATCATACGCACTGCTCGACGGCGTTTGCGCCTTCAACGGATACTTCGCCGTCATCCGACAATAAATTCAACCGATTTTTACCGTCTCGCCCATTCTTTTGTATAATGAACATCATGTTATACAGAATAATATGTTGGCTATTATAGAAATTATCAGAGAGAAACCGTATTCATTAAGTTTGCAATAATAAGGGAGAAACAGATGCCAACTATTTCAATGTTTTATGGTGAAAACTGTACTGGTCAGGGGTTAGTTAAAATTGTCATTCCGAACCCCCCAGAGGGGGTGAGGAATCTTGTCTCGGCAGAGGTAAGATTCCTCACCCCTACGAGGATTCGGAATGACAACTAACGAATTTCAACTAACCATTGACCATTACAGTTTTATGGTAAAAACCATTTAGAATTCGAGGTTTAGACCGATGAAAATTAAAGAAATTTACCCCCACACGGATTACACATTAAGAATAGTTGACGACAACGGCCGTAATGGCATGTTTGACGTAACGCCATATCTCAAATATGAGGCGTTTGCTGATTTGAAAAATATGGATGCGTTTATGCAAATTTCAAATGGCGGTTATTTTATAGAATGGGATTGCGGAGCAGATTTGTCCGCAGATACGATTGAGGCGCGTTGGGAAGTTTTGCCGCTTGAAAATAGTGGGCAACTGTTAGGTGAGGTTGCTTTTGCTTGATAGGAAAAACGGCCGTTTCTCCCATCAACATGGGCGCACTCCCGTTTTCACGCTAGGTTTGCAATCGCAGCGAGAGATGAAAAAGCCATCTTTTTGAACTGCTCCCATCGTCCAGACTTGTAATATGAACGAAGCATCAAGAGGTATTCGGCATTGCTTTTACACCAAAAAATGGATGGCCCTTTCATGCGTAAATTCACAACACGACGAACAGCGCTCTCGACTGCTCCGCTGCCAATGGGCATGTGCAATGCTGCTACTTTCGCATATCTCATACGATGGCGGTTCTTTTTGAAATAGTTAAGCTCCGTGCGAATGCTTTTGCTATTTCGCCCTCGACAATACGTTTGGATTTCATCAATCACGATGTCCACATTTTCCTCTTTTAACTGTTTACATTGTTTTGTGACCCACGATTTCCGTTGCTTGGGCTTTATATTCTTACGCAGTTTGGCAACTGCATTGATGTGCTGAGTTGCGTGGAAAAAATCTATCAATTGCCAGCACTGCTCCGATTTGAGCTTCAATGCCTTGAATAATGCAGGCACACGATTCCATATCCATCTCGCTCCATCAGCAATGAACAGTATCTGGTCATCTTCTTGAATATCAAGTTGCCGTAAATAAGTCAGAATCATTTGAAATGTATGCTGAGGCCCTTTCAGGGTTCCATCTATTATCGGTGCATATTTCGTTATCTTTTTCCCTTCTTCGTCAACCATATATATGATTAGTAGTTTCGGTTCACGCCATGCGCCGTTGTACCGTGTTTTGTTCTTTTTTGTTTTTCGCCCCCGTTTTTTCTCGCGCAGCCTTACTCGCCCGCCGTCAGTACTGACTACAATTCGTCGTTTTCCTCCGCCCTCACGTTCTTTTTCTTGCCACTCAGCCATTTTCTGCACAACTCGCGCCCGTTTTGCACTTCGATAGACAAGTCGTCTGATACTTTTCTCTCCCAATGGAATGCATAGTATTGCCAATACATGCTGTGCCTCAGCAAATGACCCCATCATTGCTGAAAAGATACTCACCAATGAGGCCAGATAAGGTGTACACCGTTCATATATGCCCAGTACAGCTAGAGCTGGGTATAGACCCGCTTTCCGCTTCCGCACTCTGCGAGATATTCCCCGACGTTGCGTATAGTACCTTGTCCATACGGTAATTTGATGCCCAAAGCTCGTTTCTATATGTACTTTTTTTTACCCTCACTCTTCATTTTTTTTGGAATCTTTTCTACTAACTCTTGTTCTGCCTGTTGAACTTCTTCTGAATCGAGTAGTTCTTGTAGTTTCATGCCGAGCAATAAACTGCCCTGCTCATTTATCAATTCCCGTATCTCCTGTTCTAAGGCCTCCGTCGTTTCTTCCAATGAAGTTCCGCTCTGGTATGTTTGGGTTGCTATCTGCTCTAATTTTTCTTTATTTTCGTCGAGTAACAGTCGATAATCACTTGTACTATTTGCATTTATTCGTGATAACATTTGGTTATTCCTTACTTGGTTTGGATTACGTTTTATTCGTCATCTAAATACTGGAGGAACTTTCCTTTTTGTGCAACCCTATTTACTGTTGAGCGAGAAA
>WFSA01000247.1 GCA_015486215.1 Anaerolineae bacterium
GAGCCAGCACTTGCTCCATCAATAGCGAGGCGGTGATCGCTTTAAGCATGTTATTGACAGAGAGTTTGACCTGATCATCGGCGGCATCGGGTTGGGCGATGAGATTGGTGAATTGGGAATGGGTTTTGTTGTCGCTGTCACGGGTGGCACGGCCGATAATCTGGATGATTTCGGTGAGCGAGCCGCGATAGCCGACGGTGAGCGCGTGTTCGCAGTACGGCCAATCGAACCCCTCCTTTGCCATTCCCAAAGCAATGATCAAATCCATATCATCCACGCCGTCCATTTGGCGCAGATATTCGACAATTTTGTTCCGATCTTTGGGGTTGTCGTTGACCAGATCGGCGACCTTGATGATTCTGCCGTCTCCATGCCGCTTTACAAAAATCACACCCGTTTTGGGGTCTTGATGGCTGACTTCGCCTACCAAATCAAGGATGCTGTCTACCTCTTTGCGTTTGTCTTTGGTGGATTCGCCCGCGTTGACGTTGGGAATGTGCAGGATTGTCTTTTTATCGGTGTCCAACACCTCGTCAATGGCACTCAGGTAGCGGCCTTGATAGAAATGGTAGCCGATGCCCAATGTTTTTAGATGGGTGTACCCATTAAGCTGCTCATAATAGTTGTAGGTGACATTGGTGAACTTGGCTTCATCTTCGGGCAGCAACACGGGTACGCTGTCGCCGCGAAAATAAGAGCCTGTCATGGCGATGATGTGGGCGTTTGTATTTGCCATGATGGAGCGCAGCACCTCGCCCAACCGATTCTCAGCATCAACAGAGACGTGATGAAATTCGTCAATTGCCAACAGCGTGTCGTTAAACATCGCTTCATCAACCGCATCGAAGGCAAAGCGCAGAGTGGCGTGGGTACAGATTAGAATCGTTGCGCTGGAATCATAGAGGAAATTTTGAAACGCTTTAACTTTGCGTGATTCGCCGCCTGGTGTGCAGAGGTTGTAGTCGGAGTTGAATTCCCAATCGGCAAAGAAACCGTGATCGGTTAAATAAGTGCGGTCAAACGAGCCGCCGATGGAGCGTTCGGGAACGGCAACGATGATCTGTTTAATTCCCTGATTGTACAGTTTGTCCAGCCCCAAAAACATAAGGGCGCGTGATTTTCCCGACGCAGGCGGTGCTTTCAGCAGCAGGTATTGGGCGTTGCGGGCGGCAAAGGCGCGTTCTTGCATTTCACGCATTCCCATGTGATTTGTGGAAATGCTTTTGCCCGTTTGGGCATAGGTAACGTCAACGAGGTTAGGCATAGGTATGTTCCTTAATGATCTGTCATTCCGAATCCTCGAAGGGACGACTTGTCATTCCGAATCCCCGAAGGGGTGAGGAATCTTGTCTCGGCAAGCGTGAAGATTTCTCCCGTTGGTCGAAATGACGTAATGTTGGTCGGGATGACGTAGTGGTGGTCGGGATGATGCAATTATCACACGTCATTTCGAGCGAAGCGAGAGACCTTCTACCACTCCAAACTCAAATCTTTCCATTCTGGGTTCAGCGTCATGACAAGATTGTTCTTCTTCTCCCGCCGCCATTTTTTGATCTGTTTTTCCCGTGCTATTGCATCTTGTGCATTGCTGAACTGTTCAAAATAGACAAGTTTATGGATATTGTACTTTGATGTGAATCCTTTGATTAGTTTTTGTTTATGTTCATATACGCGGCGTTCTAGATTATTGGTCATGCCGACGTACATGACTTTGTTGTTCCAGTTGGTCAGGAGGTAGATGTAATAGTTTTTAGTCAAAAGATTTCTCCCGTTGGTCGAAATGACGTAATGTTGGTCGAATGGTTTGTCATTCCAAATCCCCGAAAAAACGACTTGTCATTCCGAATCCCCGAAGGGGTGAGGAATCTTGCTCGGCTGGTGGAAGATTCCTCACCCCCTTTGGGGGGATTCGGAATGACATGTGTCCCTTTGGGGGGATTCGGAATGACGTGTACCCTCTCGGAATGACGTGGGGGTTATGATTGCTTCTTTTCAAGTGCAATCATTTTTTCGTAGAGGGTGAATAGGTATTCTAGCCGTTCTTCGTCGCTGGTGAAGGGTTCTTTACGGTAACACTGCTCTACTGCCATATCCATTTCATGGTGTGCTTGGCGCAAATTGGCGGGCATTTTGTCAGGGTCATACAGTTGGGCCATTGTTTTTTCAGAATGTTGTTCTCGTGCGTCCAATACCGCAAAAACATGCTCTTCAAGCGTTTCCTTTTGCGCTTCATTGATTTTGGGGAAGGGGAAGGTGTTATAACAAAGTGTTGAGGAGTAGCGGATTCGTGTTTCAAGACGACCTGCCACAGCCCGCACCCAAGTCATGTGCATCCGCGAAGAGACCACTGCGAATATGTAAGGCTCAGGATCATAAATGGCAAATGCAAGATTACTAATCACAGTGTCGCCGTCAAGAAACCCAATGGGAATGTACTTCCGTCGTTCAGAAGACACACTCGGTATAATAATTGAATTCTTGTCTTGATGGACGCTATGACCAAATAGGTGCGGAGTATTTGCCAAACATTGAGTTGCTTTCCGCTTGCTATTTAACCTATGTTTTTTAACCATATCAATTCTGGTTTCTATAGTAAGTATGCTTATAAAATCACTTTTACCAACATCGTTTAGCCAAAGGCACCATCTTTCAGTTCCACGTATAAACTCTCTAGAACCAACAAATTTTTTCACAAATTTAATAGATTCAGGATACTGGGTAATTAGTTTTTCTTTTTCATCTGTGGATAAAATCAGTCCCCCATTATCATTTGGCATATTTCCAAAACTAATACTCGGAAAATTTGATAATGTATTTCGCTGAGATTCAATGTATATATCCTTCATAGGGAGCAAATACGCATTGATATGTTTAACCGTGGTTTTTATTGTGCCATCGTATAAATGCTTAGGTACATTTGAGATATTTCTCAATCCCACTATTATACAAGTGACACCAGCGTTACCAGCGGCGTGATTAGTCCATTTGAATGATTTGTGAGCAAATCCGATTTCGAGATGTTTTAAAATCTGCGGCCATAAAATAGCTACTTGCGCTCCTTGACTGATAGAGTTTGTTGAGACAAAGGCAAGCATAGCTGTCGTTTTGACAATATAATCAGTAGCCTGTGCGAACCAACAAGCAATATAATCAAGACTATTATGTTTCTTAATGTGGCCTAATACCTTCTTTACATCCGCTTTCTGGCTTTTATCTTGATTTCTTGCACCTAAATATGGCGGATTCCCCAAAATATAAATCTCATCCCCCTTATTTTTTGGACAAACCCGTTCCCAATCCAGCCGCGTTGCATTGCCGCATATAATGTTGCCACCTTCTTGCAGGGGCAGCGTGGGGCGAGCAATGCCAAACACTTCCTTAAAAGCAAGGTTCATCTGGTGTTCTGCCAGCCATAAGGAGAGTTTGGCGGTTTCGTGGGCAAAATCATCAATCTCAATGCCGTAAAATTGGGTCAGCTTGATGCTGCTGGTAAAGCGGAAGGAAAGCTGCGTGCCGTACAGCCGCTTAAAAATCTCAATTTCCAGCTTGCATAACTCCTTAAAGACAATGATCAAAAAGTTGCCAGAGCCGCAAGCGGGGTCAAAAATGCGTAATCGTTGCAAGCGGTTCAGTAAAGCGGTCAATTTAGGTTTGCTCTCTCCTGCCTGTTCAAATTCGTCGTACAGATCATCCAAAAAGAGCGGCTTGATCACCTTCATGATGTTTGTTACTGATGTGTAGTGCATCCCCAGACTGCCGCGCTGTTCATCGTTGACCACCGCCTGCATCATGGAGCCAAAAATATCGGGGTTAATTTTTTTCCAATTCAATTCGCCGCTTTCAATGATAATTTTGCGTGCTTTTGCGCTGAACTGGGGAACGGGGGAGTCTTCGGCAAACAGTCCGCCGTTGACGTAGGGGAAATCTTGTAGAAATTGGGGATACTCCTCCCGATTTTGCAGGTTAAGCACACGGAAAAAGCGTTGGAAATACGCTTGTAAATCGCTCCCATCCCGCGCCGTCTTGGAATCCAGCGCATTGGTAAACTGGTCATCTTTGAAGATGCCTGTATCTTCGGCAAAAAAGCAAAACAGCAGGCGTGAGAGGAAAATGTTTAGCGCGTGTTGGTCTTCTCCACTTTGGTCGGGGTTGTCGGCGCGGATGATGTCGTAAAGCTGCCCCATCCGTTCGGCGGCTTTGATGTCGGCGGGGTTTTCGCTCTGGTGCTGTGCTTTTTCCATGCCTGCCCATGGCAGGAAGAAATCGTAATGTTTGGCTAAATTGGCAAAGGGGATGTCCAGAGTGTCGTTTGTTTTGGTGTCAACGGCGAGCAGGGTTTCAAAGTCGGTGACAATGATAAAGCGGGGGTGTTGTTTGTTGACAACTGGTTCTCGCTTTACGGTGTCAATGAGGCTGTGCAGATCGGCAATTTTTTCTGCTCTAAAAAACAGCTTCCTTTTCCAAAGGATGTCAC
>WFSA01000248.1 GCA_015486215.1 Anaerolineae bacterium
GTGCGGGGGCGATGGGGTATCTGTTACAGACAACCCTTGCCGATGCACACGCCCCCTTCAAAATTCTCGCCACCTCCCGCCAACGACTGGATTTGGCCGAAGAGTGGGTAATTCCCGTACACGGAATGGCGTACCCGGCCGCAAATGATACCGACATTGAACAGTTTGACGCGATGAAGTTGTTTTGGCAGCGGGCGCGGATGGTCAGCCCCGATTTTTCATTTTCGGTGATGGCAAAACCGTTCGCGGCGCAAATTTGCCGCATGGCAGGCGGCCATCCATTGGCAATCACGCTGGCCGCCTCTTGGACACGGGTAATCTCTTGCGCCGAAATTGCCGCTGAGATGAAGCGTGATCTCAAGATTTTACAAACACGCTCCAGCAATATGGAGGCACGGCATCAGAATTTACATACGGTGCTGCATCAATCATGGAAAAAGCTATCAACTGCCGCCCAGGCAGCGTTGCTCAAATTAGCCCTTTTCCCCGACGGGTTTACGCGCCAAGTGGGAACGGCCGTCGCCCAGTCAACCCTTTTTATTTTGCAAGAACTCGTTGATTACGCCTTCCTTTCCCGCGATGGGGAACGGTATCGTATCCATGAACTGTTGCGCCAATTTGCGGCGGAGCTGCTGGCAGAGCGCGGGGGTGATGGGGCTGCAAAGCGGGAAATGATGGGGTATTACGGCCGTTTTCTGCAAGAAAAATCGACCTCTTTCCACGATGAACGCCGCCGCGCCGCCCTTCGCGCCGTCGGTGAGGAGCAAGAAAATATCCGCGCTTGCTGGCGATGGGCGTGTGACGCGGGCAATGCTGTTTTTCTGCGTGATGGGATGGAAGCGATGTACCAATTTCATGAAATACGTAGCTTATTTCCAGAAGGAACGGCCTTATTCACAATGGGAGCCGCTCTGATGGCGGATATGTATCATTTTCAGGCACGGCTGGGTGTGTTCCATTACCGATCTGGTCAGTTAGAGCAATCTGAAACATTGTTGATGGGCGCATTAGCAGCGGCGGAAACGGCCGTTGACGATAAAGAAATCGGCTTTTGTACCGCCCATCTGGGGGGGCTTCTCTATTGGCGCGGTGACCATGATAACGCTCTCCCTTATGCACAACGCGCATTAACAATCGCCCGCCGCATAGGCGATATTCCCCTGCTTGCATTAGCAACAAACAGTTTGACGCTCCATCACACCCGCACTGGCGAATGGGAAAAAGCGACGGCGTATGGGCATGAAAGTTTGATTGCCTACCAGCGATTAGGCGTACCATTAAACAAAGTCATCGCCATGTCCAACATCGCCATCATCGCCTTGCAGCAAGGGGAATATGAAGAGGCCGAGCAGCTATTGCGCGACTGTCTGGAGATCAGTGTCCATGAAAAAGCGGGGTATGCGGAGATGATGGTACTGCTCAATTTGGCGGTAGTCATCAATAAGCAGAACCGGTATAAAGAGGCAGAGGCGATGCTGGAACGCGGATTAGCCATCTCTCGCGCCATCGGCCATCGCCCCGGTGAAGCGGGGATTTTGAATAACCTGGGCTGCCTTTATTATGATATGGCTCTGTATGATTTGGCATTTATAACATTGCAATCGGTTTTGCCCATCCAGCGCGAGGTAAATAATTTATGGGGAACGGCGGCGACGACGATCCATATCGGCGAAGTATTGGTGGCGCAAAACAAATTGGAAGAAGCGGAATCCACCCTGCAAGAGGGGTTGGCATTGGCACGAAAAGTTAGGGGGCAAACGGCCGTTTACGATGGGTTAGCGGCGTTAGCTGAATTGCGGGCAAAACAGGGGGATGGGGAAACGGCCGTTTTGCTGGCGCAACAGGTGCTGGACAGTAAGGAAGCGACCGACGGCGCAAAGGAAAAGGCGCAAGCGGTACTAGATGCGATCAATCCAAATGCCGCGCCTACGATTCCCTCCCGTAGGGGCGATTCACTGAATCGCCCAACACAAGATAAATTGTAAAGATGATTTGCCCAATTTTGAAGCATGACAAAAAAAGACACGGTCAAATTTGCAAATTTGACCTACGATAATTGCTGAAGAACTTCCGCCAATGTGTACTAGGAAAACGGCCGTTTAACTTGCCATACTTTCGCCACCACTGCATAATCACGTGGTTATGCAATACAACCCTCAGAACCCTATTATTGTTCAAGGTGATAAAAGCGTCCTGCTGGAGGTGAACAGCCCGCTTTATCACGAAGCGCGGGACATTTTGTCCCGTTTTGCAGAGCTGGAAAAAAGCCCAGAGTACATCCACACCTATCGTATTTCGCCGCTCTCTTTGTGGAATGCCGCCTCGTCTGGCCTGACAGCCGACGCGATCGTTGAAGGGCTGACCACATACAGCAAATATCCGCTGCCCAGTAATGTGGCGGCGGATATTCGAGAATATATTGGGCGTTACGGCCGTATTCGCCTCATCCGCCGTGACGACGACCTGCTCCTCACCTCCGACGACATCCCCCTCATCTTAGAATTACAACGGCGCAAAGAGCTAAAACCATATATTTTAGCCCCAGAAGATGACCACACCTTGCGCGTGAACCCAGCGCGACGCGGTCACATCAAGCAAGCGTTGGTCAACATCGGTTATCCCGCCGAAGATTTAGTAGGGTACGTTTCTGGCGATACAGTCTCTTTTGATTTGCGACTGCTCACCAACGGCGGCAAACCATTTACCCTGCGTAACTATCAACAGGAGGCGGGGGAACTGTTTTATGCTGATGGAGCCGCGCACGGCGGATCGGGCGTGATTGTGCTGCCGTGCGGCGCGGGCAAGACGATTGTCGGCCTGTCGGTGATGAACGAAATGCAGTGCAGTACGCTCATTTTGACCCCCAATACCGTCTCTGTGCGTCAATGGATTGATGAACTGATCGACAAAACGACGCTGATGAATGAACAGGTGGGCGAGTATTCTGGACGGCGCAAAGAGATACGGCCGATTACCATTTCCACCTATCAAACCATGACCTACCGCAAGCGGAAAGTTCCCAGGACGGCCCCGTTTAACGAACAATACCCTCATTTCACTCTATTCAACGACCATAATTGGGGATTGATTATCTATGATGAAGTCCATCTGCTGCCCGCACCAGTGTTTAGCATCACGGCCAATTTGCAGGCGCGGCGACGGTTGGGATTGACAGCGACATTAGTGCGCGAAGACGGCCGTCAAGAGGATGTCTTTTCCCTCATCGGCCCCAAAAAGTATGATGTACCATGGAAAGATTTGGAAAAACAGGGCTGGATCGCCACTGCCGATGTAGTTGAAGTGCGCGTTCCCTTGCTCCATAACGAACGCATCGAGTACGCCATTGCCGAAGAGCGGCAAAAATACCGTATCGCCGCCGAAAGCGAAGCCAAATTCAAGGTATTAGATCATCTGCTCATCAAACACCGCACCGATCAGGTATTAGTTATTGGCATGTATCTGTCACAATTAGGAAAAGTGGCGAAACGGTATGATGTCCCGTTGATTACTGGTAAAACCAGCGTCAAACAGCGGCGGGTGCTGTATGAGCAGTTCAAAACGGGCGAAATATCGACGCTGGTTGTGTCGAAGGTGGGGAATTTCGCTGTGGATTTGCCAAATGCGAATGTGATGATGCAAATCAGCGGCACATTTGGCAGCCGTCAAGAAGAGGCGCAGCGATTGGGGCGAATCTTGCGTCCGCATGAGGATGAGTTGGCGCATTTTTATACCATCATCAGCAAAGATACGGTAGACCAGCGGTTCGGCGCGAATCGTCAACTATTTTTGACGGAACAGGGGTATAAATATACGATTTTATATGAAGATGAAGTGGCTAATTATGAACCAAACTCTCTTATTTGTTAAAAAGGAGAATGGTACACTGATGATGCTGATTTCATTGATAGTAACAGCCAGAGTAACTACTCAGCCTATCAATTATTTCACCACAAAAAAGCAAAGATCACAAAGATAATCTTAAAAAATTTTGTGGTCTTCGTGTCTTTGTGGTTAATTTGGACAATGGCTGAGTAGTTACCAGTCAGAAAGAATAAGAGTCTCTGATTTTGAGTGTGTATTTTGAGAGCAATTTATGGCGACATTAGAAAAATTAACAACGGCCGATATTAAAAAGGTCGTGAACAAGAAATCATTAGGACGAGCGCGGAGTTATGTGGCACATGTGAAACAAGCGGCGCGTAACGGCCGTTCTCTCAGTGCAAATGTCGGCAAAAGCCGCTCCTACGCTGTCGAAATTGATGTCCTGAATGACGGCATCCGCGCTGTTTGCAACTGCCCCTACGATTGGGGCGGCTATTGCAAGCATATTGGCGCGGTTTTGCTCAAATGGCTCGATCAGCCGGGATCTTTTGTTATCGAAATGCCCGCATCAAGGGATGCAAACGCCATCATTCAGACATTTCTCGTTGCACCGCCCAAAACGGCCGTTCCCTCCGAAAAACCAGACTGGATTACAAACGATTATGCTGCCCGTCGTCAGAAAGATAATAATGATTTGAGCGGCTGGTTAAACAACTACAAACTCAAAGAGTTGCGCCAAATGGCGAAACAGAACGGATGGCGCATCAAAGGGACGCGCAAAGCTGATATTATCCAACAAATCATCAGCCAAATGCTGAAACCGGGCAATGCGCTCAGAAATTTGCTCAATCTGGATGCGGAACATCGGCAGGTTTATGATGCACTGGGGCTGCTTTATGGCGATATACCTTTTCAAAACGAACATATTGCTTTGTTGGCAACGCAATGGGGCGACTTAAAACAGCATGAGAAAATGAATGACTACATCACCCATTTATATGATGCTGGTTTAGCAATACCGGGCCGATTTCGATACGGTTATTGGCGGAAAATCGCTTTTATCCCTGACAGCATCATACGAATCACGCCGCCTCTGTTGGAGGATCGGATTGCGGAAGCATCGGTTGTGGATGATGTGGACGGTGACGTTCTGTTGGCAGAAAAACGGCCGTTTCTACAACGACTCCATCAAATTTTATTATTACTAGAACAAAGCCACCCTCCCTTGCGCCAGCCAATGCCCCGCCCGCGCTTGGAAAAATTTCACGACGTTTTAAGAGCGTGGGACTACATCCCCGAAGAGGTTCGTGATGCCCAAAATAACCGTAAATTAGACTCCTCCAATCTCGATTTCAACCTGACTGTGCCGCCCCCGCACCCTTTATTGCCTGATGAGACGGTCGCACGGCTGACTCCTATCGCTGGCAGTGAGGCAAAACTTAAGTTTATCCACCATCTGCTGCTAACAGCGGGGCTTTTACAGCCCGGCAGTCCCGTGACAGTATGGCGCGAGGTAAAAACCCAGTTTTTGCGCCATAATGAAGCGGCACAATGGGCAATTTTGGCACATGCTTACTTTGCACTGGATACATGGAGCGAGATATGGCTGCTATTGGCTGAACGGCCGTCTCTACGGCTAAAACATGCCCAAGTCAGATATACTCGTGCCGAATCACCAGATCGGATGTATCAGCAATTAGCTGTTTTTCGAGCGCAACTACTGCATTTATTGGCTAATCTACCTGATGGCCGCTGGTTCAACGTGAGCGATGCCGCTGATTTACTACGTCCGTTATGGCTGCGTTTTGATAATTGGGCGTGGAAGCATACACAACATTATGGGAAAGAGTTGGCAGGTTGGTTTTTGGCAGAAAGCGACGCGCCCTTGAACCCGGCTGAGAAGGAAGCGGATTGGGACAAAGCGCAAGGGGCTTTCATTCGGCAGGTCATTCAAGGGCCGTTGCATTGGATGGGTTTGGCTGATATTTGTGTGCAGAACGGCCGTTTAGCCGCTTTTCGTCTGCATGGAGTGGGAGATTTATTCTTTGATAAAGTTGAATCTGTCCCCTTAAACGGTAATGCAAAAGCGGCGGCAGCAACAGAAAAACAACTTGTCTCCTCTGATGCGGTCACCGTTGAGGGGACGGTGATCATTGTAGACCCAACGGCCGTTGCTACCCAAGCGCATAATTACCTTGACGACATCGCTGTTTTGGGAAAAGCGGGCACAGATCGCTTCACTTACAAACTCAGCGTCAACGCCGTTCACGAAGCGTTTGAATCAGGACAAACATTGGGCGATCTACTAGATGGCTGGGAAAAATGGCTCATCATCCCCATGCCCGATACGGTTTACGACCAACTAAAGGTATGGCAAAAAGCATATGGGCAGGTGCGGTTATACGAAAAAGTGACCGTCATTGAATTTGGCGATGCGTACGCCTTAACCGAAATGAAGGCCGCTACCTCATTAAATAAACATCTCATTGCCGAAATTTCACCAACCCTCATCATCATCCCCGCCAACACAGTTAATTTGTTAGCAGCCGAGTTGGAAAAAGCAGGCTATACACCAAAAAAGACGAACAATGAACAATAAATAATGAGCAATGAACAATTATTCATTGTTCATTGCTCATTGGTATCAGCTATGGATAAAGAGACTCTTCTAAATAGTTATAATAGTAGTATGCTTTGGGAAATGGCGCGTGGGGCGCATCTGCCAGGGACGACGGGCAAAAAGCTGAAGAAAACAGCGTTGATACAGATGATGAAGCGGGAATTTTTTCAGCCGAAGCGTATTCAAACATCCTATCAACGGCTTACCAAAACAGAAAAAGCTGTGCTGCATCGATTGCGATCGAACGGAGGAAGGGTATCCACACACCTGTTTAAGCGGCAATTGCTCCGTACAAGAGTTGCACAAGAGGCTCCACCAAAACCAGAACCCAAAGGAAAATCACCCTACTCGCGTCGTCGGGGAACATCCATATACGGCCGTTCTGTCCCCTATATTGGCAATGCCAGTAAGAAAAACTCCATTATTTTTGAAGACATCATCGCGCGGCTCACCCTATACGGCTTGCTGTTCAGTATCAATACTGGCAGCACGTCGTATAAATTACAGTTCCATCCCAGCGACACCCTCATCATTCCCCGATTTGTGCGCCAACATCTGCCGCCGCCGCTGGTAGAAGAACTTGACAGTTGGAAGCCTGCACACAAATTACAGGGTGATCCACAACTATTTTTGCGTGATCTGTATCTGTACTGGGACACTGTGCGGCGCACGCCCATCGATATGATACAGTCTGGGCTGGTTGGTAAACGGGGGTTGAGACAAATCAATGAAAATTTACTGATGCCCGATCTCACCGTAAAGAGTGTGCGATCAGAAGAACAAACGGATCATTTGTACCAATTGCGCCTGATATTGCAAAGATTAAAATTGCTTATTGTGCGGCATAAAAAATTAGAGATTACGGCTAAAAACGGCCGTTCTATTCCCAACTTTTGGCAAAAGTCAACAGAGGAACAGGTCAAATCAATCATCACCATCTGGCGTACTATGCCCCAGCCCGTTTATTTAGAGACCAGCCATTACAGCGTCAGTCCAGATACACAAGCGGCAACTCAATATCTATTGAATACGTTTGCTAAAATGCCGACCTCATGGATTGATACCGACACATTGCTGGATACGATGCAAGACCAAAATGCGAATTTCTTAATTGATTCTCGCAAGAACATAGAAAGTAACCGTCACTACTATTACCATAATAGAACTGATCTGATTGAAGTGATGAATAAAATGGAGCGGGAGTTTGTCACGCGGGCTGCGGCCGGTTTTTTGTTCCAGATGGGATTGGTGGAGTTGGGATTTGATGCGGTGCCAACCGATCCTGTCAGTTGGGATGCGTTCAAATTAACGCCGTTGGGAACGGCCGTTTTCAAAAACAGATCCCTCACCACACCGCTCAGCAGCGGGCAAATCATCATTCAACCCAATTTCCAGATATTGGCGATGGGACCGGTTCCGCTCCATCTATTGGCTAAATTAGACCTGTTTGCCCAGCGGCAAAAAGTAGATCGCAACGCATTTGAGTATCAATTATCGCGTGAATCCGTCTACGCCGCCCAGCAGATAGGGTACTCGGCGGCTGAAGTCGAACGATTTTTAACGGCCGTTACCCCCAATGGCCTAGCGCAAAATATCCACCGTTCGTTGGCCGAATGGTCAGCCCATCACGAGCGCATCACCTTTCGCAGCGGTATCACCTTGTTGCAAGCCGCCGATGAAACGGTGCTGGAACGGCTACTGAACGATGCCAAAACAGGCAAAATGCTGGTGCGGCCAGCGGGTAACGCGGTCGCTTTGGTGAAAAAGAATCGCCAATCCCAACTGGTGCAAGCACTGCAAAACATGGATATCCTCCCCGCCGTTTCTGGAGCTGATCCAAAGGCGGCCGATAAGAGCGTGATTGTGCATGAAAACGGCCGTGTAGAACCCGTTCATGCCGTCCCCAGCCTGCATTTGCGCGGGCGGATGGCAAAGTTCAGCGAAGAGGCGGGGAATGGATGGCAGTTGACGGAAACGGCCGTGCGCCACGCGGGCGGCAACAAAAAGAAGGCGCAGCGTATTGTAGATGATCTGCGCAAACTACATCGCGGGCGGCTACCTAAAAGCGTCGTGGCGCAGGTCAAAGCGTGGGGCGGTTATTACGGCACAGCTGCCATCGGCACAATAACCTTGTTCGAGTTCCACGATTTGGAAACGCTGACTGAGTTATGTAAAGTGGCGGAGTTGAAGGAGTGGCTGTATCCCTTCCCAGCTGGAGAACGCGCGTTGGCAGTGGTGGATAAGGGGAAGGTAACGGCCGTTAAAACCATCCTGCGCCATTTAGGCGTTAAAACCACGCGATTGACGACTGCCTGATGATTCTCGTAGACAGATAGAGATAGAGATAGAGATAGAGAAACCTGCTCTCTATCTCTATACTGACCGTTCGCTTAAAAATTTTGATGTTTCAGCAATTGCACCCATATGTGGGGGTAATTACAATTTAATTTGACATAATGTCTAGTTTGGTAAATGCTCGCTCAATATTGCTCAGGAGTGACTCCTTATCCACCAGTATATACAGGATTACTTACCACCGAACCCCTGCATGTGGGGGTTTGTTAATCTCTGATTTGAGCAAAATTTTAAGCGAACGATGAGCTATACTCTCTATCTCTATCTCTATCTCTATACTCTCTATCTCTATCTCTATACTCTCTATCTCTA
>WFSA01000249.1 GCA_015486215.1 Anaerolineae bacterium
CCGTTTCGACAGCCGCCCCGTCCGCCCCGCCCGCCCCGCTTCCTTCCATCCATATCCCGCCCGACACGCCGACGACGACGATCAGCGTGCAGACGCTCAATGTGCGTGCAGAGGCCAGTATGTTGTCGGATAAGATCGGCACGGTACGAAAGGGGGATGTGGTCGCCATTTTGGGGCGCAATCCGTTCAATAATTGGCTGCAAGCGGTATTGCCAGATAATCGACTGGGATGGTTGCATGTTTTGTATGTTGATCTCCCCTTTCCCATCACGGAGTTGGAGGTGGTATCAAACCCGACAACGGCCGTTCCTCTCACCGCCGACGATACGATCACTGTCACCGTCAAGATCAATAGCAGCCTCAACCAAATCCATTCCAACCCTTCCATCCTGTCTGAAAATACGGGACGGCTGGCAAAGGGAACGGAGACAACGGCCGTTGCCCGCAACCGCTTTAACAATTGGGTGCAGATCAATCTACCCGACGGCAGCACAGGCTGGGTCAGCATTCTGTTTGTCGATCTAAACGTACCAATTACGACATTGACAATTGACAATTGACAATTTTTTCATGCACAAAACCTTTTCCTTTCTCATACTTGCCGCCAAACGGCTGTGGAACCATCGGCTGCTCATGCTGGCCTTGTTGCTGGGATTGATTGTCGCTGTCGGCATCATGTCCAGCGTGCCGATGTATGCTGACGCGACGCAGAACCGACTGCTGCAAGGCGAATTGACCGAAGCAGGAACCCATCGGCCTCCCTTTGCCTTTATGTGGCGGTATGTCGGCGTGTGGAATGGCAATATATCGCTTGATGAGTACGCGCCAGTGGATGAATATCTGAGCGAACGGGCGGCTGATGTGATCGGCTTGCCATCGCAGCAAATTATTCGTCATGTTAGCAGTGATAAATTGCGTTTATTTGCTGCTGGGGAGAGCCAATTTGAGGAAAATGCCCCGCTTTTATGGGCAAATGCCGGCTTTATCACCGATTTGGCTGATCATATCAATGTGATTGAAGGGGCGTTCCCCAACGATGGCGGTGTGATTGAAATGTTGGTCACACAGGCGACGGCCGACCGCTTGGGGCTGCAAGTCGGGGAGACGTATACGCTGTTTGGGCAGGGGAAGGACGGCAGTAAAATCCCGTTGACGCTGGTTGGAATCTGGACACCAAAAGACCCTGCTGATCCGTTTTGGTTTTACACGCCAGAATCGCTCAACGAGATGGTGCTGACGACGGAAGCGGCGTTCCGTCAGCAGATCGCGCCTTTGTTGGATAAACCTGTTTCAACGGCCGTTTGGTATCTCATTTTAGACGGCCGTGCCATCCGCCCTGCCAAAGTCAGCCGCCTGCTCGAAGATATTCGCACCGCTGAATCCCGCACTATCGCTCTGCTTGATAACACGATGTTGGAAATTTCGCCCGTCGATGCGCTGCAAAGTTATGGCAGCTCGGCTGGTGTATTGACGATGACGCTGACCGTTTTCAGCCTGCCGGTAGTTGGGCTGGCTCTCTACTTTATCAGCTTGATCGCGGGGATGGTCGTGCGGCGCAGTCGCAGTGAAATCGCTATTTTACGCAGTCGGGGGATGACGCGCGGGCAGGTTTTGATGATTTACGGGTTGGAAGGGCTACTTTTGGGGATATTGGGATTGGCATTGGGATTGTTGGCGGGCGGCGAGATCGCTCAATTTATGGGGCGGACGCGTACTTTTTTGGACACGGCCGTTTTTACCATGCGTACCGCCGATGATTTAGTTACCACCATCTCCCCCAATGCGCTCGCTTATGCGGGAGCGGCGGTGCTGCTCTCCATGTTGGCACTGCTCATTCCCGCTTACCAAACGTCGCGCCATACCATTGTCACCCTGCGAACGCTACAAGCGCGTGATTTGCAAAAGCCGATTTGGCAGCGTTATTTTTTGGATGTGCTGCTGCTTATTCCGCCGCTTTACGGCTGGTATCAACTTGATCGGCAAGGGGCGATTGGCGCAGGGAATGATCCATTTGCCAATCCGCTGCTCTTTTTAGTTCCCGTTTTATTTAGTTTTTCATTGGGACTGTTCGCCCTGCGTTTTTTTCTGTCGCTGATGGGGATACTTTCTTGGGCGGCACGGCGGCTGCCCAGCACGACGCTACTCATCACTTTGCGCCAGCTTTCGCGCTCGGCGGGGCAATATACGGGGCCGTTGCTTTTGCTGACATTGACGCTCAGTCTGGCGACTTTTACGGCCAGCATGGCGGTGACGCTGGATGACCATCTGTATGATCAGGCATATTACAAGGTCGGTGCCGATCTAAATGTGGCCGAATTGGGCGAAAATACGGAAAAACCAAAACGGCCGTCGCAACAAGGTCAATCGGAGCAGTTGCGAGAGCAAGAAGAAGCCCGCGAAAAAGAGCGGCAGGAGAATGAACCCAAATGGCTTTTTCTGCCCGTCACTGACCATTTAGAAGTGGACGGCGTGCGCCACGCTGCCCGTGTTGGCGAGTACAAAGCGATTTCTACCATCGGCGGGCGGCAGCAACACGCCCGTATTTTGGGCGTAGATCGGATTGATTTTGCTCATGTGGCATTCTTTCGGGACGATTTTGCCAGTAACGAGTCGCTGGGCGGCGTTCTCAATCGGTTGGCAATCAGCCGCGATTATCTGCTGGTCAGCCGCGATTTTATGGAACGCAATAGCTTGAAAGTGGGCGATCCGTTACGGCTGAATGTGGAAGCGGCGGGTGAATTTGCCGATGTGGAGTTCATCATTGCCGCGCCACTTGACTATTTTCCCACGATGTACCCGCAGGATGGCCCTTTCTTTGTGGCGCAACTTGATTATCTGCATGAAAGTATGGGCGGGCAGTTCCCGTACAATGTGTGGCTGGATATGGAAGATGGGGTGTCGGAAACGGCCGTTGTGCAGGGCGTTCGTGATTTGGGATTGCTGGTCGTCAATGCCGACTCCGCGCAAGCGGTGATCGATGCGGAGCAGGAGCGGCCAGAGCGGCAAGGGCTGTTCGGTCTGCTCTCTGTCGGTTTTAGCGCAGCCGCTATTTTGACGGTGCTGGGCTTTTTGGTTTTCGCCATCGTCTCCTTTAAACGCCGCTTTATTGAACTAGGCATGTTACGCGCCATTGGTTTATCGGTGGGGCAGATGACGATCTATTTGGCGGGCGAGCAAGCCGCTTTAATCATCACCGGCATGGGGTTGGGGACGGGGTTGGGCGTGTGGGCAAGCGTGTTGTTCATCCCCTTTTTCCAAGTGGGAAACGACAAAACCGCGTTGATTCCCCCCTTTGTGGTAAAGATGGCGTGGTCACAAATCGGGGCCATTTACGCTATTTTTGGTGTAATGTTCATCGTCGTCGTCGCTATTTTGATACTTTTGCTCATAAGAATGAAGGTTTTTGAGGCCGTTAAGTTGGGAGAGACTGTTTAGAGCGGGCAAGTGGGCAACTGTTTTGCAAACTTGCAAACCTGCATATTTGCACGGGATTAAATTATGAAACGATTACTTATATTTTTTATCATCATGTTGACCGTTGCTTGTCAGGGGGAGCCGGGAGGGGTGTCGTCTGGTGCGGCTACGCCGACTCCACTGCCAACGCCGATTGTGCCGGAGAAGCCGTTGTATACGGTGGAGGAGGGGACGGTGGTGAATGCGTTGTTGTTTAACGGCCGTGTCTCCCCCGTCGTCGAGGAACAGTTAGCGTTTGGCCGCGAAGGGACGGTCAAAACAGTCTATGCCGCACAAGGGGATATGGTGCAGGCGGGAGATCTGTTGGCCGAGTTGGACATCACCGAGTTAGAAAGGGCGGTGCAAGAAGCGGAAATCAGCTTGCAGACGGCCGAATTCAATTTAGAAAAAGCGCGGCTGGAGCATACAGAAGAGCTTATCAAAGCTGAGATCGCGATCCAAAAAGAGGCGTTGACAGCACAAAAAGCAGCGTTGGAACACTCTTCCGCCTCGCCGATTACGGCTAAGCAGTTGGAACTGCAAAATGTACAAAACGGAGTGGCATCGGCAGCGACGGCGTATCAGCAAGCCTTAAATGATGGCAATGCAGATCAAGGATATGTGGATGGGTTAGCCCGAAATTTGGAGCAAGCAGAGCAGCAATTGTTCGCGGCTGAGGCGGCGTATAATGATGCGGTGCGGGCGCAGGGAGCGGTCGGTGTGGATGCGCAAATTAAGGAGCTAGACCAGATTCTGGCCGAAATTGCGTATGAAAAGATGCTGCAAGGGATCGAGCCTTCGTATGCGACTGAGGTGAGCAAGGCGCAATCAGCGTTGGAAGAGGCGCAGGGGAAGTTGTCGAATGCGAAATTGGTGGCTCCTTTTGACGGCCGTGTTCTCTCCATCAGCATCAAGCGCGGCTCCACCGTGCAAGCGTTCAAAGAGGTCATCGTCATTGCCCAGATGGATGCGCTGGAGTTGACCGCCAACCTCAATGCTACCGATTTAGAGAAATTAAGCATCGATCAATCTGCCGACATCCGATTGCGTAACCGTCCAGAGGAGACATTGACGGGATCGATTCGTACTTTGCCTTATCCGTATGGCGGCGGCTCTGGCAGCGGTGGTGATGATGAGAATAAAGAGAAAGTTGCCCGGATTGACATCGATCAAGATGTGGAGCTAAAACTGGGCGAGTTGGCAGAGGTCACGATTACGCTGGAAGAAAAAGAGGGCGTGCTGTGGTTGCCGCCAGCCGCTATCCGCCGCTTTCAAGGGCGACGTTTTGTCGTTGTGCAAGATGGTGTCGCCCAGCGGCGCGTCGATGTCCGCATCGGCATCGAAAGCGAGGATCGGGTGGAAATTTTGGAAGGGCTGGAAGCGGGGCAGGTTGTGATTGGGGAGTAATAGGGCGATTCGCTGTATCGCCCCAAAATTATGAAAACATTTATCGTTTGTGAGAATTTGGTCAAAATTTATAAAGTGGCCGAGCTTGAGGTGATCGCTATTCAAGGGCTGGATTTGACGGTGCAAGAGGGGGAGTTGATCGGCATTGTGGGTGCATCGGGATCGGGCAAGAGTACGTTATTGAATGTGTTGGGCGGATTGGATCGGCCGTCGGCGGGAAGTTGTGTGGTGAACGGCCGTAATCTACTCAAGTTATCCGATGCTGAACTAGACAGTTACCGTCGTGATGAAGTCGGCTTCATCTGGCAGCAATCGGCGCGGAACTTATTGCCCTATTTGACCGCACAGGAAAATATAGAGTTGCCGATGAGTATTGCCGCCGTTCCTGCCCGTCAGAAGCGGGAATGGGCGCAAGAATTGTTAGAGGCGGTCGGTTTATGGGAGCATCGTCAACATAAATTAGCCCAGCTTTCTGGCGGGCAGCAACAACGGGTGGCGATAGCGGTCGCGTTGGCGAACAAACCGTCGTTGTTGCTGGGGGATGAGCCGACGGGTGAATTGGATGCAGCCACCTCTGATGAGATGTTAGGCCTGTTTCAACAGCTTAATGAACAGTTTGGGTTGACGACGATTTTGGTGACGCACGATCCGCAGATAGCGAAGGCGGTGGACAGGGTGGTGACGATTCGAGACGGCCGTACCAGCAGTGAAACGGTCCGTCGTGCCAATCGGGATGAGGAGCAAAATGAACAAGATGCAGTTTTTGATGAGTATGTAATGGTAGATGGTGTCGGGCGGTTGCAAATTCCACCCGATATCCGTGAAAAAATTGGATTGAGCGGCCGTGTGACGATGACATTGAGCGAAGATGGCAGCGTGCTGTTGAAACCAGTCGCTGGTGACGGCAAGGGGCGGCACGGCCATTTACCCGCCGTCACCGATGCTCCACCTAAAGTAGAGGCAGCAGGCTTACGCCGATTCTTAAACAGATGGAAACGATGAGTAGAAGTTGACCTTTTGATGAAGAGGTGAGATATCTTCTCAGTATTCTAGGGAGACTTGACAAATTTTCCTAATGGTACTCGTGTAAAATAAAGTGCTGATGAAATTTGTCAAGTCTTGTCCACGATTTATTGAGAAGATACGATGTGAGGACAAAATGAACAATATAAGACGAGTACTTTTAATTGTATTACTTTTAACGATGACGGCCGTTGGCTGTCAATCTAGCGATGAAGCCGACACTGTAGAAAATGAAGAGGTGACAACATCCAATGACACGGCGGCCGCGACCGCGAATGAGCAAAATGAAGAGCAGACCATCATCTCTTTTGCTGTCAACGGCTGGGAACGCGGCATGTATGAAGATCGCATCAAAGCGTTTGAAGAGTCCCATCCCAACATCAAAGTAGAACTGGTGTCCACTGATGAAATTATGGGTAATCCAGAAGTTATGGAAATAAACAGTGAAAATGATGCCTTGCTACAATTGGTACAAGGTGCTGATGTTATCAGTTGGTATCTCCAGCCCGACTTTGTCAGCGACGGGCTGCTGCTAGATTTGGCACCGCTCATGGAAAGCAGCGATGATTTCGATGCCGCTGATTATTATCCCGGCGTTTTGGAACAGTATCAGTGGAATGGTGGAACGTGGGCTGTGCCGACTAATGCCAGCTACATGCTTATCTTTTATGATAAAGATTTATTTGATGCCGCTGGGGCCGCTTATCCGAAAATCGGCTGGTCGTGGGATGATTTTGTTGCCTCTGCCCAAGCGACAACGTTGCGTGATGGCAATGAAGTGACTCAATGGGGCTTTTCTAACGCATATATGGATCCAACAGATCTTGTGCAAGCGCAAGTCGGCCCCCTCTTTGACTTGTACAGCGAGCCGCCGACTGCTCGTCTGAATGATCCAGAAGTGGTGGCCGCCTATCAATGGATAGTTGATTTGTACACCAAATATGAAGTCGCACCGTATGCCGCCCAGCCAGAGTCGGAAGAGGAGTATGCCGTTTATGAGGATGTTTTCCAGCTAATGGATGAGGGTAAAGTGGCGATGTGGCCTGATAGCGCGGAATCTTACGCGTGGATGTCAGGGGAACGGAATATCGGCGTAGTTCCCTTCCCCGTTACGCATAGTGATGATCACTCTTCCCCCATTGTTAGTTGGGGAGGCAGTACATTGGCTGTCAGTGCAGGGACAGCTAATCCACAGGCGGCTTGGGAATGGATTGGATTTTTGACCCAGCAGAATGGTGACGATATGTTTGGGTTCGCCCCTGGCGCGCCAATCAGCCTGCCTGCACGGCGTTCGGCGGCTGAGGCGAGCGGTGTGTGGGATGAGATGGATGATGAGGTGGCTGATGCGCTTCGCTTTGCGGTTGAACATGGGTTTACGGCCGTGCAAACAGCGGATGGCGGTGAGAAAATATACAGAATCATCGCAGACGTTATTGATGAAGAGCGGGATATGGTCGATGTATTGGCTGAAGCACAGCAACTGTTTGATGCTGATGCGGCAAGTACGGTTGCGGAAACGGCCAAAGCGACACCAATTCCTGCGTTTACGGTGGCCGAGCCGCCCAGCAGTCAAATTGAAGAGGGAGATGTGGTGGTGAACTTTATCGTCGCTGGCGGTGATATGACTGTCTTCCGCGAAGCGGCTAAAACATTCCATGAACTCCATCCCGATATTGTGATCAAAGTAGAAGAACCGAATTTCTATGATCAGGAGTTCAGCGTAGAATCTATGGTTGGTGATGCGGATGTGTTCCAATGGTGGTCGCCGATCAGCAGCGGGGATGAGTTGGCGTTGGTTTTGGCGTTGCAACCGCTCTTGGCAGCCGATTCAGATCTGACGGAGGATGATTTCTTTCCCGCCATTTTGGACCAATTCCGCGTGCAAGGGCAGGTGATGGGGCTGCCAGCCGAAGTACAGATTTCGTTTTTGAACTATAACAAACGTCTGTTTGATGCGGCTGACAGGGAGTATCCGCAAGCGGGCTGGACGCTGGATGATTTTTTGGAAACGGCCGTTGCCCTCACAGAAGGCGACTCTGAAGAAGATAAAGTGTACGGCTACGTTCCCGATCTTTATCCGATGGGGGATATGATGACTTTTATGGCACGGCAAGATGTCACCCTTGTTGATGAGAGTGTAGAGCCTGCGACTCTTAAATTTGATGATCCCGATACGATAACGGCCGTGCGTTGGTATACCAATCTCATTACCGAATACGGTGTCCAGCCAATTTTCAATCTTTCTCCCTCTGGTATGATGGGATCTAATCCGTATGAAGATCGGCAAGCATTAATTGAGAATGATCGTGCTGCCATATGGAAGAGCGACCAATATGCAGTTATGTATGATGAAAATGGGGAAATTGTTGGCGAAGAGATGGATCACACGCATATCGGTGTTGTCCCTTACCCTGTCGGCGAGAATGGCACATCTGGAGTTGAGTCTGTTAATGGGTATTACATTTCAGCCGAAACGGAAGTGCGTCAGGCGGCATGGGAATGGTTGAAATATCTGACAGCGCAGGAGTCGTTGGCGGCGTGGGGAATGCCCGCTCGTATCAGTGCGGCTAAGTCGGATGCGTTCAGCCAGCGTGTCGGGGCAGATAAGGCAGCGGTGATGATTGCGGCTGTAGAGAATAGTTCTGATATGGCTCTCATATCTGACATATTTTCCGCAGGCAATGATTGGCTTGGCCCAGCCTTTGGCATTGGGATGGAAAATGCGTATAACAACATTATCGCTGGAGACATGACGGTAGAAGAGGCGTTACAATCGGCTCAAAACAAGGCAGATATCTATCGTCAATGTATTATTGAAAATGAGTTGGTAGATAATGATAATTACGAAAAATTTGAACCATGTATGAAGGAGGCCGATCTGTCGTGGGGTGATTTTTAGAGTGAGCAACAGGTGTGCAAGCGGCAAGTATGCAGGTCGTACACGCTTGCAAACGTGAAACTTATGAAAACATCACATATTCGTACAAAAGAATTAACGCGGACGTACCATGTGGGCGCACGGGAGATCCCTGTTTTGCAGGGAGTTGATTTGGATATTGCGGCGGGGCGGCTGGTCTCTTTACACGGCCGTTCTGGTTCTGGCAAAACGACGCTGCTCAACTGTATTAGCGGATTAGACACGCCGACATCGGGGCAGGTTTGGATCGAAGGGGAGGAAGTGACTGGTCTGAGTGAGAAGGAACGTGTCCAGTTACGACGGCATAAGCTGGGGTTTGTGTTTCAATCGCACGCGCTGTTAGCCACCTATTCAGCCCGTGAAAATGTGGATTTGATTTTGCGTTTGGCGGGTTGGTCATGGAAGGAGCGGAAGGAGCGGGTGGAGCAAGTGCTGTCGCTGGTGGGGTTAAAGAGTTGGGTAGACCATCGCCCATTTGAGATGTCGGGTGGGCAGCAGCAACGGGTGGCTATCGCTCGTGCCATCGCCCCGCGCCCCGCAATTATTTTGGCTGATGAGCCGACCGGTGAGTTGGATTTGGCGACTGGCGAACAGATTTTGACCATTTTACGCCGTATCACCAAAGAGGAGGGGGCGACGATTTTGATTGCTACTCATGATTTTGCGGTCGATGCGTTTGCAGATGAGGTTTATTATTTGGAACGGGGAACGGCCGTTTTGCACCAGTCTTAACTCTTTAAGGCCATTCATGAAAAATAATGACAATCAAAATTTTGGGTGATTTAAATTTAGAAATGGCCTAAGAATAAACGGACATGCTTCATTACTTTATTTTACACGAGTATCATTAGGAAAATTTGTCAAGTCTCCCCGAAATACTGAGAAGATACGATTCACCGTTAATTGTTGTATAATGCTGTATGAATACGAAAATAAACGCGGTCATCTTTGATTTAGGCGGCACATTAATTGAATACGCAGGCAACTACGATAGCTGGCCTGCATTAGAAACGCCCGGTTTTCGGGGCGCATATGATAGTTTACACGCCAATGGCGTGTTGTTACCTGATTTTGAAAATTTCAAAATGGCCGGCTTCAATCTGTTGCCTGAGTGGTGGGATGAAGCATCCGCAGGCGTTCGCAATTTGCGTGTGGCCGATTTGATGGCGGAGACGCTGAAAGCGGTGAATGTCCACAATACCCCGCGCTCCTTTATTGAAGAAGCAGGAGCCGCTTATGAGGATGGAATCCATCAACAGGCGGAGATGGTGGAAGGGGCGGCAACGGCCGTTGCCCAAATAAAAGCGGCTGGATACAAAGTCGGCCTGCTCTCCAACACGATGTTCCGCCCGCAAATGCACGAGCGCGGCTTGCGCCAATTCGGCATAAACGGGTTTGATGCCACGCTCTTCTCCGCCGATGTGAATAAATGGAAGCCGACAGCGGCTCCCTTTTTGCATTTGGCAGCACAGTTAGGGGTAGAACCAGAAACGGCCGTTTACGTCGGTGACGATCCGCGCAGTGATGTACTCGGCGGCAAGCGGGCAGGCATGAAAACTGTACACATCGCCTCTAGCCAACACTTTGAAGCCGCCAGCATCGCCCCCGACGCGACCTTAAATAATCTATCGGAATTGGATGGCTTGCTGCGTGAATGGACGGGCAAGTGAGCAAGCGTGCAAGTTTGCAAACTTGCAAACTTACATACTTGCACACTTGCAACCCTGCCAACTTGTACAATGAACGAAGACGACTTCACACAAAAACTAGCCCTTATCATTCTTGATCAAGGGGATAAAAAATATCTAAAAGGGAAGTATAAGGAGGCGTTGGCATTGTATCAACGCTCAATTGACACCTACCCGACCGCTTCCGCTTATGTTTCGCTTGGACGTGCCTATAACCGGCTGGGGCAGCGGGAAGAGGCGATCAAGATGTGCCATCATGCCATCAAGACAGACCCCGATCTGGGCGTTCCGTACAACGATTTGGGAGTCTATCTCATGGAGTTGGAAAAGTGGGAAGAGGCGATCCAATGGTTTGAGAAAGCGATTCAAGCCCAGCATTATGAAACAGCCCATCATACCTACTTCAATTTGGGACGCATCTATACTCATCTGGGCGATTGGCAAAGCGGGCTGACCTATTACACTCTCGCCCATGATGCCGATCCGCTCTACATGCCCGCAGGCTGGGCAAAATATGCTATGCTGGGGCGATTAAATTGAGCGGAGGGCGAAGTGGCGGGGCAATCACTACTTCGCAGCTCCGTAACTCCGCAATGCCCAAATTATCAGGTCACATCACTGTTGTCGCTGTTGGAAAGATGAAACGGTCGCTTTGGCTGGAAGCACAACAGGAGTATGCCAAGCGGTTGGCGCGGTATACCAGCTTCAAATTAATTGAGGTGAAGGATTCTGTGGGTAAGGGTTTCCCTGACGAGACGGCGAAGGAGCGGGAGGGGAAACTGTTATTGAAGGCGGCGGCATCCAGCCATCGCCGCATTTTGCTTTCGCCTGACGGGGTGCAGATGGACAGCCATCAATTTGCATCTTATTTGCGAAAGATGGTGGTGAAATACGGCCGTTTAGCCTTCCTCGTCGGCGGCCCCATCGGTTTTTCCGATGCTGTAATCCAACAAAGCGAAGATAAAATCTCGCTTTCCGCTCTCACCTTTCCCCACGAGTTGGCACGGGTGATGCTGCTAGAGCAACTGTACCGAGCGGCGACAATTCTTAACAAAGAACGGTATCATAAGTAGGGATTGGGGTATCTTCTCAATAAATCGTGGATAAGACTTTACAAATTTCATCAGCACTTTATTTTACACGAGTATCATTAGGAAAATTTGTCAAGTCGCCCCAGAATACTGAGAAGATACGGATTGGGGATCGGATGGTTTTCTCGATTCCCGATCCCCGCCTCCCGATCCCTGCCCCCCAATCATGAGCGAATATCTTAAAATTTACGAAGTTGGTGTGCGTGATGGATTGCAAAATGAGCAGCAACTCGTCAAAACAGACGAGAAGCTGCGGTTGGTCAAAGGGTTGGTCGCGGCGGGGATGCAGCATATTGAATTGACCAGCTTTGTACACCCCAAAGCGGTGCCGCAGATGGCTGACGCGAATGAAATAATGGCAACGGCCGTTTCCCAATATCCAGATCAAGAGTTCATCGGTATCGTCTTCAACCAGCGTGGCTATGATCGCGCCATCGCTGCCGGTTGCACCTCGATGGCTTTCGGCGTGGCTGTCAGCGACTCGTTCAGCGAAAGCAACACCCGCATGTCTTCCCAACGCGCCTACGAAATAACCTGCGATTTAATGCGGCAAGCGAAACGGGATGGCATTTGGACGCGCATCTATGTGATGACGGCGTGGGTCTGCCCCTTTGAAGGGCAGATCAACCCGTACAAAACCATCGCTATGACTGAAATGTTGTATGAATTAGGCGCGGATGAACTCTCCATCGCTGATACCATCGGTCACGCCCACCCGTTGCAGGTGGGGCGGTTGATGGAAGAGTTAGGCAAGCGGACAGATATGAGTAAATTGGCTGTCCATTTGCATGATACGCAAGCGTTGGGATTGGCAAATGCGACGACGGCGTTACAGGCGGGGGTACGGATTATAGACAGCAGCGTCGGCGGGCTAGGGGGCTGCCCCTTCGCTCCTGGCGCGGCAGGCAACTTAGCCACTGAAGATCTCGTTTTTGCTGCTTACAAAATGGGCTTCGGCACAGGGGTCGATTTTGACGCGCTCTGGGGCGTGATCACTGATTTGGAGCGTATGATTGGTCGTCCAGCCGGCGGCCGTATCAAAGCGTGGTGGGAAGCACAATGCCGTATTCCGCCATCGGTGAAGTTTGGGTAAAGATACCCGCTTAAGATTTTACAATTTAGGAAACTACAATCCGCAGATTTCGCATATTTTGCAGATTACCAGAGCTAATTTGCGGACAGGGAGTTTCTAGTTTTATTTAATCCTCATTCCTTATTTCGGGGTGAGTATAACAAATTAAGAAAGGAACAAATTGTGTCAGTCGAGTCAATCTGTTCTTTTCCAAATCTGCTGTACTCATACCCCCAATTTTTTGAGAAGATACAAGCAGATCAATATCTCACTGATGAGGATGCGTTTTATGCACGCGGGGTTGCGGTTGCAGAGGCGAAGTATTGGGAACGGCCGTTATCCGAGAAACGGCATAATGATGACCGCGATCAATGGCGTAACAGCAACCCCAGCTTCCAAATAGTCAACTATTTAGTCGCCACCAAACTTAAGTGGGGGATATTGACAAACGGCCGTATTTGGCGGCTCTACTCCCGTCACGTCAGCGGCACAGCCACCGAATATTATGAAGTTGATCTGCTGGATATTCTCGAAGACGAACACCCCCACCTCAACGATTTCAAACTATTTTGGTATCTTCTCAGTATTCTAGGGAGACTTGACAAATTTTCCTAATGATACTCGTGTAAAATAAAGTGCTGATGAAATTTGTCAAGCCTTGTCCACGATTTATTGAGAAGATACGTAATCACCTGTTTTTGCCATATTGACAAATTGTAAAAATACATTTATAATCTAGTCAGACTAGTCTGACTATGAGAGTATGAGGAGAATATTATGCAAACAAATACATGGCAGCTTCAAACTGCAAAAAGCAAATTTAGTCGTGTGGTTGATAATGCGATGAGTGATGTCCCTCAATTTATCACCAAGTATGGAAATAATGCAGTCGTTGTCATCTCATACGAGGCATATAAACGAATGCAAAAGCCAGAAAAGGATTTAGTTTCCTTTCTACGAGGTTCGCCACTTATGGGACTTGATCTTGATATGTCAAGAGATAAAACTTTGCCAAGAGAGATCGAACGTACCTTCTCAGCATTCTAGGGAGACTTGGCAAATTTTCCTAACGATACTCGTGTAAAATAAAGTGCTGATGAAATTTATCAAGTCTTGTCCACGATTTATTGAGAAGATACGATCGAACTATGAAATATCTTTTAGATACTTGTGTTATTTCTGAAATTATTAGACCCCGCCCTGACAGCAATGTTATGTCCTGGTTACAAAGCCAGAATGAAAGCGATTTGTATATCAGCGTGTTGACATTTGGGGAAATAGAAAAAAGGATAGAAAAAGCAACAAATATCACTAGGAAAAAGCGTTTGCGATTATGGGTAGAAAATGATCTAAAGAAGCGTTTTGAGGGAAGAATTCTCCCTATAGATTTGAAAGCGGCTGTTAAATGGGGGAAGTGGCAAAGTGTTTCAGAGAAAATGGGAAGGCCGATGCCTGCAATTGATGGACTTATTGCTGCTTCTGCTGTAGTACATAATTGTATTGTCGTTACCAGAAATATCTTAGATATGGAGCAAAGCTCGGCAGAGCTATTGGATCCATGGATAAGCCCAAGCAATACCGACTAATCAACATCTTGTTTACCCATCTGCGGCGCACCCGCCACGTTTTCCTCGTCATTCCCGCCATTTGGCTTTTCTTTTTCCTTGCGCTCAACAGCGCAATCGGCGACAGCCCGACGATGGATGAACAAAACCATATCGCACGCGGGATCGCGTTTTTGCGTACAGGCGATCCGCGCCTGAGTGTTGAGCATCCGCCATTGGTGAACAGCATCAGCGCGTCGTTGCTGCTCACCTTGCCCGACCTGCGCCTGCCGACTGATCACCCCAGTTGGGAACGGCCGGAAGGGTGGTATGAATTCGCCGACCTGTTTCTGTGGATGTACAACCATGACGTGACGCGTATTGTTTTTCTGGCGCGGCTGCCGATTATCTTTTTGCTATTGGGGTTGGGCGTGCTGGCATACCATGCCGCCCGCCGCTTTTGGGGGAGACGGGCGGCTTTGCTGGCGTTGATCCTCATCCTTTTTGACCCTAATTTATTGGCACACGGCCGTTACTCCACAACTGATCTCGGCGGCACATTCTTCCTCTTTCTAGCCGCCTTTCTGCTCTGGCGTATGTGGCAGCGGGGCCGGTGGGAAGGGGGACCGCTTCTGCTGGCCGCGCTCGGTTTGGGGATGGCATTCGGCAGTAAACTGTCCGCGCTCGGCTTCGTTCCCATCATGGGGGTGATGGCACTCCTGCCTCTGTATGACGATGATAAATGGCGGGGAGCGGGACGGCGATTGCTCCAATTTTTGGCGGCTGGACTTTTCTCCATCCCTGTTTTATGGTTAATTTTTGGATTTGAATGGCGGCGCTTGTACTTTCGTGATGATGCACTGATTTTTTTGAACAAGTATGCCGCCCCCATGCCCACTTTTTGGGCGGGTGTGGAGCAAGTCGCTCGGTTTAGCCAGGTCGGGCGTGGGGCGGCATTTTTGTTGGGCGACTTTTCAGACACGGGCTTCCCCCTTTATTTTCCGACGCTGTTTTTGAGCAAAACGCCGTTGGTGTTGTTGTTGATGCTGGGGGTGACGGCCGTTACCCTTCTCATCCATACACAAACACGAGCCAAAGCCGCCTTTCTGCTCATCCCCGCTCTCCTCTTTTTTGGCATCAGTACCCAGAGCGCACTTAATATCGGCTACCGTCATCTGCTGCCGATGTTGCCCTTTTTGTGGGTGCTGGTCAGCGGCATTGTGCGGGACAGGTGTGTGCGGCAGCACTGCTGGATGGGAGGGGGAACGGCCGTGTTTCTCATTCTCACCACCTTGTCCATCCATCCCCATTACCTCAGCACCTTTAATTTTGCGGCTGGCGGCGCAGCTAACGGGCATACAATCGCTGTGGACAGCAATGTGGATTGGGGACAGGATTTGCTGCGTCTGCAAAAATGGATGGAGGAGAACGACGTGCCGACGGTGAAATTGGCGTGGTTTGGCTCGGCTGACCCTGCCTATTACGGCATCTCCTACGAGCCGCTGCCCGGCATTGGTCGTGCTGAATTCTTTTCTCTCTGGTGGGATCTGCCGTTTGATCCCATCGCTCCCGAAGCGGGCGTATACGCCATCAGCGTGAGTAATTTGAAGGAACTGCCCTTGCGTCCAGAAGAGAAAAACGTCTTCACCTTTTTCCGCAATCGTGAACCAGATGCACGGATTGGGTACTCAATTTTTATTTATGAGGTGGAGTAGCAGGAGCAGGTTAATCCCGTAGAGCGACTGTACCCCCGTCTTTTATAGAAAATTGAGTATCTTCTCAGCATTCTGGGGAGACTTGACAAATTTTCCTAATGATACTCGTGTAAAATAAAGTGCTGATGAAATTTGTCAACTCTTGTCCACGATTTATTGAGAAGATACAAAATTGAGTTGATCTTGTCTTGAAATTGGACACTGATCACGCTGATTCCACTGATTTTGGTCTTTTTATCGTAACATCTCAATATTTCGGGGTGAGTACAACAAATCAAGAAAGGAACACATTGCGTCAGTTGAGTCAATCTGTTCTTTTCTAAATCTGCTGTACTCATGTCCCCGATTTTTTGAGAAGATACTTTTTATCTGTGTCCATCTGTGCAATCTGTGTCCAATTTTGGAGGTTGTACTTGCCTTTTAATCCCGTTATTTATTTGCTATTTTTTACATAACGATTTATGGTTTATGCTTCGACTGCAAGGGATGAGGATTAGATATTGTGTGGATATTGTTATGTCTGCTTGTGCAGGTGTGATAAGAAAATTTGATACTTTGGAGAAATTATGGAATGGATAGTTGCATTTTTAACATTGGTTGCCCTTGAGCTGATTTTGGGTGTCGATAATGTCATTTTTATTTCGATTTTGGCGAGTAAACTGCCGATAGAGGAGCAGTCTAAGGCGCGGCGTGTTGGTCTTGCTTTGGCACTTGTATCTCGTATATTACTATTGATGTCCATTAAATGGATTATCGGATTAGAGGAGCCGATCATCAACGCTGGTTCCCTTCATCTCTCTGGACATAATTTGATTTTGATCGTCGGCGGTTTTTTCCTCGTTGGTAAGGCGACGCATGAGATTCATGAGAAGTTGGAAGGAGAGGAAGGACACTCTTCCGCGACGGCGCAGGCGACATTTGCAGGGATGATGGTGCAGGTGTTGATGCTTGATGTGGTGTTCTCGTTGGATTCGGTGATAACGGCCGTTGGCATGGTAGATGAATTATCTATCATGATCGGTGCTGTGATTGTGGCTACTATGATCATGATTATTTCAGCCGATCCCATCGGTAAATTTGTGGAAAATCATCCCACTATTAAGATATTGGCATTGGCGTTCTTGCTGTTGATTGGCTTCACATTGATAGCGGAAGGATTTGGGCAGCATGTTTCTAAAGGATACATCTACTCGGCGATGGGCTTCTCGGTTTTGGTTGAATTGTTGAACTTGCAGATGAAAAAATCGAAACGTGTCCCGCTTACATTACGTAAACCGTATACAGACGCACCGCTTGCTCTGGCAACAGCGGATAAGGTTGAAGAGTAACCAGTTCGTATCTTATCAATGATATTCTGTACCTTCTCAAAAAAGCGGGAAAATTATTTTGTTTTTAGCATGACTACAGCGGATTATGAAAATGAACGGATGTTTTCTCGACTGCGCTATCCGTTTATTTCTTTCATCCGTTGTAGTCACCCCGAAATATTGAGAAGTTACGATATTCTTGTAGTGTACAAGAATCTTTCTGCAGATTTTTAACTTGCGTTAATCGTATCTTCTCAATAAATCGTGGACAAGACTTGACAAATTTCATCAGCACTTTATTTTATACGAGTATCATTGGGAAAATTTGTCAAGTCTCCCCAGAATACTGAGAAGATACCGTCAATCTGCAAAACCTGCGCTTTGTTTTTTCTGGTTATTCGGCTGTATCTGCGTTAATTTGAGATTATCTTCCAGCCACGACTCTAACAAAAGCGGCACGGCCGTTTCGTCTCCCATTTTCAACCATACCAAAAATTCGATATTGCCGTCGGCCCCTTGAATGGAGGAGAGGGTCAGTCCGACAGGGATTAACCCGTGTTCTATTGTCCATGAGAGGGTGTTGCGGAGGACTTGGCGATGAACGGCCGTTTGCCGCACGATTCCCCCTTTTCCCACCTGTTTTGGCCCCGCCTCAAATTGCGGCTTGATAAGGGCGATGATGTCCGCTTGCGGGGTGAGCCATCGTTTTACTGCGGGCAAAATTAACCGTAATGAGATGAAGGAGACATCAATACAGACAAAACTGACGGGTTCATCTAATGAATCCAGATAGCGGGCATTGGTGCGCTCCAACACCGTCACCCGATCATCGTGACGTAATTTCCAATCGATCTGCCCGTAGCCTACATCAATAGCGAATACCCGTTTGGCTCCGTTTTGTAGTAGAACGTCGGTAAATCCGCCGGTACACGCGCCGACATCGGCACAGGAACGGCCGTTGACATTCACATCAAACCGTTTCAACGCTCCGTCCAGCTTGAAGCCGCCGCGCCCGACAAAGGGCATTGGTGTTTTGAGGGTGATGAGTGCATCAGCAGTAACGGGCGTTCCCGCTTTATCAACGCGTTCCCCGTTTACCAGCACTTCGCCAGCCATAATTAACCCTTGCGCTTTCGAGCGAGTGGCAACGATCCCCCGCTCTACCAGAGTTTGATCGAGACGGTTCTTTTTTTTCTTTTTTTGTTTGGGCGGCGACGGCCGTTTTCTCTTTTTTGCCATCCGTTTTTATAGATCAACCAATCAGGTCAACCCACGCAAGTGAATATTTTCGACATAGTTCATTTTACGCAAGATGAGTATCTTCTCAATAAATCGTGGACAAGAGTTGACAAATTTCATCAGCACTTTATTTTACACGAGTATCATTAGGAAAATTTGTCAAGTCTCCCCAGAATACTGAGAAGATACCAAGATGATCTTTACAGGTTGAGGGCGGGCACAAGGCCGCACCCCCTATAATTTACCCCTTTATGGTCGCTCAATCACGTAACAACTGTAAAGATAATTCGCCCTAATTTGAACCATGTCATATTTTCTTATTTTGTTTGACAGGCGGACTGTACCCAGAACTGTGCTTGTTTGCAAACACCTGTATACAGCCATCTGTGTGCAAGCACCCTCTGTAACCTTTTTTTGTGATGTACATCTAATTTATTGCAAACGAAAAAATAGTGACAAGTGCAGAAATAAGCGGCTGATCGAATAAAGCTGATTTATCCTGTATTTGCTTTATCAAAAGAGGTGCAATATGCCGTTATTACAAGAACAAGATCGTCAATTCTTAATCGAAAAATTTTCCGAATTACAAAACCCAGTCAACTTGATCGTATTTACCCAAGAAGAGGATTGCCAATACTGTGCAGAAACAGCGGAATTAGCAGGAGAATTAGCAGAATTATCAGACAAAATCAATGTAGATGTATATGATTATCCTAGTAACTTGGATATTGCCGCTCAATACGATGTTGACAAAATTCCAGCGACCATTGTCATGCAAGGCGGCGATAACGTCAAAGATTACGGTATACGGTATTACGGTATCCCCTCTGGGTATGAATTTAGCTCTTATATTGAGGCGATTACATTGGTATCCTCTGGCGAATCTGGCTTGATGGCCGAAACAAAGGAGTGGATTGCCAGCTTGGAAACGCCTGTTGAACTGCAAGTATTTGTTACGCCCACTTGCCCCCATTGCCCCCGTGCTGTCGTTTTAGCCCATCAATTAGCGATGGAAAGCGACTTCATCACTGGACATATGGTTGAGGCGATGGAATTCCCCGAATTATCCGCACAATATCAAGTGCAAGGTGTGCCGCGTACCGTCATCAACGACAATACCCATATGGAAGGGGCTGCTCCAGAGATGATGCTCTTAGACAAATTGAAACAAGCGGTTGCTGCATAAGCTAGTACACACTGGTGGGAGTTCTCCAGCAATTATCGTAGGTCAAATTTGCAAATTTGACCGTGCAATTTGACAAAATTGCACTACAGAAAACCCCGAAGAAGGTAGGCCAAGCAATACTAGGGCGATTGCAACCTCCAAAATTGGACACTGATTGCACAGATGAATACAGATAAAAAGATTGAAATCAGTGAAATCAGCGTGATCAGTGTCTAATTTCAAAACAAGATCAACTCAAATTTCTATAAAAGACGAGGTTGCACTGTTAAATTCCAAATTTACACCGTTTTTAGCAGCTCCGCAATTGACATAACATGTGAATTGCGGGGAATTTATGCGTTATGATTGTCGTGATCGTATGTCGTGATCGTTTTCGTGATCAGTTTTTTCGATTTTCGATCACGAAAACGATCACGATCACGAATTAAGACGAGGTTGCAATCGCCTTAATGCGTAAGCGGGATTACTGCGCTCGTTATGGATAACATGATAAAGTAGGGCGATGAACAAGTATGTATTGTTCATTTTTGATTGCTTGATAGTTTAGGAGAAAAAATGGATTTTGGTTTAGGACAGAAAGAAGAACTGCTTTATGATGTAGTTATTATTGGCGGCGGGCCGGGCGGAGCATCGGCCGCGTTATACACATCCCGCGCTAATTTGAAGACATTGGTTATTGATAAAGGGTTGACTGCTGGTGCGTTGGGCATCACAGCAAAAATCAGCAATTATCCCGGCGTTCCAGGCCCTATCAGCGGCGAAGAGTTGGTAAAAATTATGCGCGAACAGGCAGAATCGTTTGGTGCAGAGTTTATGACGGATAAAGTTGTCGGGGCGAGTTTGGACGGTGAGATAAAAATGGTTTTTGCCGGCCCAAATACATATAACACTAAAGCGATTATCTTGGCGACTGGCTCGATGGGGCGCACGAGTGCTGTCGCTGGAGAGATGGAGTTCTTGGGGCGCGGCGTTAGCTATTGCGCCACTTGTGATGCCGCATTTTTCCGCGAGCAGGAAGTTGCCGTCATTGGTAATAATGATGAAGCGTTGGAAGAAGGGCTGTTTTTGACTAAATTCGCATCGAAAGTACATCTATTTGTGCCGACTTCTGATTTGAAAGCGAATGCGGAACTGGTCGCGGAAGCGAAAGAGAACCCAAAGATGGAAATCTACATGGCAACCCGTTTGAGAGAGGTTGTTGGTGATCAGCAGGTGACGGGAGTGCGGGTTGATCCGCGTGCTTCTGATGAGTATGTACTGCCTGTGACGGGCGCATTTGTCTATTTGCAGGGCGGCAAGCCGATCACCGATTATTTGATGGAGCAGTTGGAACTGGGTGAAGATGGCTGTTTGACGGTGGGGAAGAATATGGAAACGGCCGTTCCCGGTGTGTATGCTATTGGTGATTTACTTTGTTCCCATATTAAACAGGCGGTGTTAGCTTCCGCTGATGGTGTGTTAGCCGCTATCGCTGCGGATAAATATATCAATAAACGGCGAAAGGTACGTGCCGACTGGAAAAAATAAGTAGTTTGGTTAAGTAATGAGACTTTAACAACTTGCGGAAGTATCTTCTCAATAAATCGTGGACAAGATTTGACAAATTTCATCAGCACTTTATTTTACACGAGTACCATTAGGAAAATTTGTTAAGTCTCCCCAGAATACTGAGAAGATACTTGCGGAACTTCAAATTGTCATTCCCCCATCTTCATGAGGACAGGTTCTGCGAAGGCAGGAATCCACAGTCTGGAAAATCGTAATTACTCAACCTATCAATTATTTCACCACAAAGAAGCAAAGATTACAAAGAAAATCTTAAAAAACTTTGTGTTCTTCGTGTTTTTGTGGTGAATTTGGACAAGGGCTGAGTAGTTACGGGAAATCATGGATTTCCGCCTAAAAGAGTTTGCTCTCACAAAGTGCCTGTCCTTATGAAGGTGGGGATGGGGGCGGGAATGACAACTTTGGTAGTTAAATAAATCCTCGTTCCTAAGAGCGGAGATAACGAGCATTCATAATGGTGACAAATGGAGATGTTTCTCGTCGGCGGCAGGTTATATATATCATCACCCCCTTTTGCTTGTTTTTATTGGGATTGATCCTGTTTAATTTAGGCGGGTATGGGAGTGAAGTCGATGGGGTGTCGATTGTTGTGCCAACGGCCGTTGTACCAACGGCCGTGCAAACAGAACAAATCGTATCGGTCACGACCACGCCGTCCCTGCTGCCAACGGCAACGGTATACGCGCCGCCTGTTTATGATGAGCAAACGGCCGTTACCCTTCTCGGTCCTCCTGATGGAACGATTTTTCGCCTGCAAGATGCTGTTGTTTTTTATTGGACTTGGCCTCATCCCCTCACAGACGACCAGCAACTTACCCTTTACTTTCAAAATGATGGCAAAATTATCCCCGTTGCCAGCCTCATTGAGCCAAATTTAGGCACGACATATCGTGCCACCCTTTCGCTCGCTGATTTATTGATAGAAGAAACGCTTTCCACAACAGCTGCAATTCAATGGCAAATCCGCCTAGAATCCAGCTTCGCCGACTCCCCTCTCACCAGCAGCCCCATTCGTACCATCACCATCCTGCCACAGAGATAGAGAGATAGAGGGGAGAGATAGAGGAAACTCTTTGTTTTTTACTTAAACCGGTTTTCACTCTCTTCCTCAATCTGATATGTCTCTATCTCTATCTCTATCTCTCTCTACAAGCCTAAAATGTGGCGGGCGATGACGAGGCGTTGAATCTCGCTCGTCCCTTCGCCGATGGTCATCAGGCGGGTGTCACGATACATGCGCTCTACTTCAAATTCACTGCTGTATCCGTAGCCGCCATGAATTTGGATCGCATTGCGGCAGACGCGTTCGCTGACTTCGGTGGCGAACAGCTTTGCCATCGCGGACTCTTTGCTGAATGGTCTGCCCTGATCTTTCAACCATGCTGACCAATAAATCATCAAGCGTGCCGCTTGCAGCTCTGTGGCGGCATCGGCCAACATCCATTGTACCGCTTGGCGGTGGGCTATCGGTTTGCCAAAGGTGCTGCGCTCATGGGAGTATTTTAACGCTTCTTCATACGCCGCTTGCCCGATGCCTAAAGCTAATGCGCCGATGCTGATGCGGCCGTGATCCAATGTTTGCAATGTTTGATGCAATCCGCGCCCCTCAGTGCCGACAAGGTTGCTCAACGGCACGCGCACATTATCAAAAGTGACCGCGTGTGTCGGCGATCCTTTCAAGCCCATCTTCTTTTCAGGAGGGCCAACGGTGATGCCGTCGGCATCGGTGGGGACGAGAATGTGGCTCAAGCTGCGACTGCCGCCAGCGGGATCGGTGCGTACCAGCACGACGATCATATCGGCGATGGAGGTGTTGGTCGTCCACATTTTCGCGCCGTCAATAATCCATGAATCACCCTCTTTAACGGCCGTTGTTTTTATCCCATTTTGTAAATCAGACCCCGCGCCCGGCTCCGTCAACGCCAATGCGCCCAGCCGCCCTTTGCCCGTTGCCAATTTTGGCAGCCACTCCTCTTTCAATGCGTCCGTTCCATACCGCACGATGGGGCCGAGTGCCAATCCGTTATGAGCAGAAACGGCCAAAGCAGTCGAGCCGCATCCCCAGCCCAACTCTTCTACAGCGATGGCTGCGCTAATCGCATCCATCTCCGATCCGCCATACTGTTCAGGCACTTCAAGGCCGAGCAGCCCCATTGGACCCATCTTCTTAACGGCCGTCCAATTGAACTCGCCCGTTTCGTCAGTATGGCGAGCTTTTGGGCGCACCTCTTTTTTTACAAATTCATGTACAAAATGTTGAAAGTCCTGTTGCTCTTCGTTTAGTTCAAAATTCATGTGAGTCTCCTGCAACAATTATCAATTATCTTGGGCAAGGCAGTTTTTGAGAAATAATCATCTATTTTTAGTAACTACTCAGCCTATCAATCATTTCGCCACAAAGAAGCAAAGATCATAAAGAGAATCTTAAAAAACTTTGTGTTTTTCGTGTCTTTGTGGTTAATTTGGACAAGGGTTGAGTAGTTACTATTTGTGTAGATATTAATAGGCAGGATTATCAAGATGAACGCAGATTTCTTTTGATTTATGAATTATGTCTAAACTGTTATCCAATTAACCAAGACGGCCGTTCTTCCTCTCTCTTATCCTCTTTTTCTTCTTCTATGACAATTTCTGCGCCTGGCGGTATGAGCGGCAAAATAATATAAAAACGAGAACCGGGCAAACGCTCTTCATCTTCCCCTTCTGATTCGACCCAAATACGGCCGCCATGCGCCTCAATCACCCCTTTGGCAATTGTTAATCCTAACCCCGTTCCAGCACCTTTGAACTTGGTTGAACCAGTTGAGTGTAATTGTGTATCGCCAATACGGAAAAACTTCTCAAAAATCAATTCATGGTATTTGGGATCAATACCGATGCCAGTATCGGTAATCACAACTTGCATATGTTTTTCTTCATCATCCTGATCGGCGATCATCGTTGCCCGAATGGTTATACTGCCATGATCGGGAGTGTATTTGACGGCATTGCTGATGAGATTAGAAAACGCTTGTACCAGACGCTTAAAATCTGCTCGAATGGGTGGTATTGCGGATAATTCATCATGGTGGATGCTGATATGCCGCGCTCTTATCGCTTTTGCCATTGGCTCAATGGCGATACGGACAATGGTATTGATGGAACTATCCATAAAGGATAAGCGCATCCCTTCAGCATCTAATTGGCTGGCATCCAGCATCGCGGAAATCAAGGATTCCAGCCGTTTTGTGGCACGTTTGATATGTCCCAATATCTCCTGTGTTTGTTTGGGAGTCAACGCTTGACTATCGTTCATCGCTTCTAAAATATCAGTGTATCCTTTTACCTGTGTTAGCGGGGTACGTAATTCGTGCGAGGCAATAGTGATGAAGTCCGCCTTAACTTTGTCCATCACTTCTAAGCGTTCGTTTTGAGCGATTAGATCCATGTTTAGATGGCGCACTGCATCATTCCGATTGCTCAATTCACTGTAGAGACGCGCATTTTGCAGGGCGATGACGGTTTGGTCAGCCAAAAGCTGCACTAGCTCTAATTCGCTGGCTTGGTATGGCACGCCAGACCTCTTGGGACCGATGGTGATAAAGCCGGCGATCTCTTTGCTGGTGCCGATGGGGACGTACGCCTCCATATTTATATCTCTAAGCCATTGACGAACGGCCGTGTCTATCTCATCAAATTGGGGATTAAAATCAAGATCGTATTGCAAAAGTGGCTGCTGTCGTTGCAATAAGGCGCCGATCACGATGTCATTACGGGCAATGACAAGTTTTTTGCGCGGAATGGCGACGGTGCTGGGAACGGGTTCAATCTCATACCCCTCATCGGTGGTAGTGATGAGAATCAATGCGCCGCGATCCATATTAAGCAGATCGCTTAAGGTGTTGATTATGACTAAGGAGAGGTGCTGCACATCTAAAATTTGGTATACATCTTGGCTGTAGCGGCGCAATACTTGACGCGGGTCGGTTACATCGCGGGGCAGGTAGCGGTAGACGATACGCTCAATTAGGCTGCGAAAATGGTGGTGAGTGATGAAAGTGATGAAAATAATGATAGTGATGGCGATGAGGAACTGCCGTTGAGTTGTGAAAATGGCTTGGGCAAAAATGATGATGGTGATGAGGGGAACGGCCGTTATGGAGGTGATGATGATGAAGGCGAGCAAATTAAGACTGCGGGTACGAACATCAAATATACGATGGGAGGCGATGACGTAAGCGACTCCCATCGTGCCGATAAGCCGTAATGTTTGACCAAGCAGGTGAGAAACGGCCGTATTTCCAAAAATTAATATCCCTTCGCCCGCAAAGATGAGCCAAAGGATGATCGCCCACGCGAGCAATCGGTTAGCGTGCCATGGTAATGTTCTGCTTTCGTAGATATGCCATGTCCGCACAAGCAGGTATACCCCCATGATTAGCCAAACGGCATGGGCGGCTGTTTCGCTGATGGGAATGACACGATGGGCGATGATGATAACTCGGGCAGAAAGAAAAACCTTGAGGAGCAAAACGATAAGAATAGCAATGGCACTCCCGATTACTTGCCATTTTATATGTGCCCAAATCGTATAAACGGCCGTTGCCATCATCAAAATCATCGTTCCCAATAGTAAAAAAACCATATCCATATCAGGCGGATAGGCGTTTTCAGGGAGTACGATCAGGGCAAATTCCCATAAAATGGATGCGAGTAGGAAGGATGAGAGGTATTGTTCGAGCTGTTCTTGTTTGCCCCGCCGTAAATACGACGCTAACAGAATAGCTACATACCCGATGATAGCTGCCAATGAAATGATGGTTGATGTTTCTGATAGAACCATAGCCCGCTCATTATAGCATTGAGTAGGGAAGTGTGCAGGAGTGAATTTGGGGCGATTGCAAAGCTTCTCGTGTTATGCCCTAGTCGAACAAGATAGAGTTGAGTGGCTACGCTTCAGTAATATAATTTGGTCTGTATATTTTGCATCTCCCAAAATTTGTCAAATTCGGCTCATGTTGGTAACATCCCAAGTTGCAAAATCAATAAAAAATGGAGTGTGTACAGCTTATGAAAGTGCTGTTGAAAGTAGATGTGGAAAATTTAGGGTATGCTGGCGAAGTGTACTCTGTAGCAAATGGATACGGCCGTAATTATTTACTGCCACAAGGATTAGCGGTGAAAGCCAGCGAAGGGTTGTTGAAACAAGCCGAAGCGTGGCGTAAACGTGCAGAAGCACGCCGTGAAGAGATTAGGGCAGAGTATGAAGCATTGTCCGCGAAAATTGTAGAAGTGGTGGTTTCTTTCACCGCTCGCGCTGGCGAAACGGGTAAATTGTATGGCTCGATCACGACAGCACAATTAACAGATGCACTGAATGAGCAATTAGGGACAGCTATTGACCGCCGCAGGGTCGGTGTTTCTCCATTGCGCTCATTAGGTGAACATAAAATTGCTGTTCGTTTGAATGCCGATTTTCAGCCAGAGTTCACGGCCGTTGTCGAAAATGAAGACGAGATGGCGGTCATGGCTGTTGTTGACACAGTTGACTCTACCGAAGAAGAGTAAATTTTTATTAGCGGTTTAGCCGTTGACATAAGTGTACCCTTCTTGAACAATTGATCATGAATGAATTTGGTCACATCTTGCGTGAAGCGCGTGAAGCGAAAGGCTTGACGATAAAAGATGTACAACAAGAAATTCGGATCAATCCTGTTTACATAGAAGCTTTAGAACAAGGCGCATATGATACGTTGCCCACCCCCGTACATGTACGGGGGTTTTTGCGTAACTATGCACATTTTCTTGGCCTCGATCCAGAACCGCTGCTAGAGCGATACGAGCAGCAGTTAGGACACGCGCCGCCGCCAGCCGTGCTGGATAGCAGCGAAAAAACACGTCCACGAACCATCATTCCCCCGCGCCAAGACCAACCTTTTTTTGATCCCGTCAATTATCAAGTAACAGACAAAAACAGACCTGCTGAGAAGGGGACGCTGATGCGGCTGGTTATTATTGTCGCTTTGATCATCGCTATTGGCTTGGTTGCCAGCCGCTTTTTAAGGCCGTCAGCACAGATAGAAGAGGATGCAGGCGAGGTGATCCAAGAGGTCGTGACTGATTCGCAGAGTGGCGGAGTAACGGCCGTTGACCCTGCCGATCCTGAGGCAACCCCCGCAGTTACCCCCGCCTTTGGCGAAGAGATCGTTTCCACGACGCGCAATAATGTTGATAATGAACTGCCCGTCATCACCCCCACC
>WFSA01000250.1 GCA_015486215.1 Anaerolineae bacterium
ACATAAATCGGGGATGGTCATCCCTTCGCCCATTGTCATTCCCGCCCCCATCCCCACCTTCGTGAGGGCAAACTCTTTTAGGCGGGAATCCATACTTCCCTGAGAGGTAGATTCCCGTCTGCACGGGAATGACACGCATGGGGTGGTCGAAACGATGACCACCCCCCATAAATCCTTAAATGTGACGATAAGGAACGGGGGGTAAATAAAACCTCATTCCTAATTGATACTTGATATGAGTGAAAGAAGCTATGAATGAAGCAGAAAGCGAACCAGAATTGATCAGTATTATTGAAGGCCCGACACCTAATTTTATGCCGACAGGGCATGAGACGCTGCAATCTATTTATGAAGGGCCGATTGAATTAGCAACGGCCGTTTGCGAATTACGCACCAACACAGGTGCATCTATTATTGACCGTTGTACCGAAGCGTGGGAAGAACGTCGCCCTGTCAAATTAGAATTCCCTGATGCAAACCGCAACCCGCAGCGCATTGGTGTTGTCTCCATGCAGCTGCGTGAACGGGAAGAAGGGGAAGTGTTGATGTTATGGGTCATATCTCCTGTCCAGCCTTTTTTCTTGAACAAAGAGGATGCAGATTCTATGGATGACTTCGATCTCTCTGATTTTGACTTTGATGATGATCCTTTATTTTAACGCAGTTGCGAGACGGCCGGCCGCAGCCAACCCTTTCGCAACTCCATACCTTAGCTGATGCGTTACGATACGATTTTGTACACAGTTACAGATGGCGTGGCGGCCATCACCTTGAATCGGCCAAAGAAGTTAAACGCTTTCAATGATTTGATGATCGCGGAAGTGATTGATGCGTTTAGTCGAGCGGCGGCGGATACGGCCGTCGGGGCTATTTTGCTCACAGGAAACGGCCGTGCATTCTCCGCTGGTCAAGATTTGGCCGCCGTACAAGAGGCGGGGGATAATTTTCCCATCGGGGAACATCTGCGGAATGGGTACAATCGGCTGATCAAGCAGATGGTGACTATCGAAAAGCCGATTATCGCGGCGATCAACGGCATCGCCGCTGGTGCCGGATGCGGTATCGCTCTAGCGGCTGATATGCGTATAGCTGCCGACAATGCCGCCTTCATGCTCGTGTTCAGCCGCATAGGATTGATCCCAGACAGCGGAGTCAACTTCTTGTTGCCTCGTCTCATTGGGTATGGACGGGCGTATGAGATGGCGATCACCGCCAAGCATCTGCCCGCAGCAACTGCGCTGGAATGGGGGATGGTGAACAGGGTCGTGCCGCACGAACAGTTAATGGAAACGGCCGTTGCCTTCGCTGCCAAAACAGCCGACGGAGCGACTATCGCCTTTGGATTAACAAAACGCGCCATGTACAAATCATGGACTCAATCCTTAAACGAATCATTAGAAACAGAGGCCGACTTACAAGAAATTGCAGGTCGCACCCCGTACTCTCTCAACGCAGTTCAATCATTTATTAATAATAAAGTATCTTCTCAATAAATCGTGGACAAGACTTGACAAATTTCATCAACACTTTATTTTACACGAGTATCATTAGGAAAATTTGTCAAGTCTCCCCATAATATTGAGAAGATACAAGATACAAGATACATAATAAATAATGAATTATTCATTATTCATTGTTCATTCTTACTATGGATTTTTTACAATTTGGTGAATGGCTCAAAAATAACGGACTGCATATCTTGCTCATCCTTGTCTTTGTCGCCGTCACTTATCCGCTATTCCGTAAACTTATTCACAAACTCAGCCATAAATTACAGCATATTGACGGGCAAGAGGGAAGCGAAGTTGATAAGCGCATCGCCACCATAGCCAGAGTTTTAGATACAACCGTATTGGTTACCATCATCGGCACTGCATTCTTAATGATTTTGTCTGAATTAGCGATACCAATTACACCTGTACTCGCCAGCGTTGGGTTTGTCGGGCTTGCATTTGGATTAGGGGCGCAGACATTGGTCAAAGATATGATCAGCGGTCTTTTCATTCTGATAGAGAATCAATACACACTCGGCGACACGATTATCGTCAATGGCATCACGGGTGAAGTCGAAAGTATGACTTTGCGTAATACGGTCGTGCGTGATGTGCGGGGCAGCCGTCACTTTATTCCCAATGGGGAGATTCGGATGGTTGCCAATAAGTCGCGCGGCTGGTCACGAGCGTTGGTGGAAGTGGGCATCACTTATGATGCTGATGTGGATCGCGGGCTGGATGTGTTGCGAATGATTGGGGCGGGGATGATGGAAGATGAGGAGATACGGCCGTTTCTCCTTGAAGCCCCCGTCATCACTGGTATAGAAGGATTAGATGATTGGGCGGTACGTTTGCGTATTATGGTTAAAACTAACCCTGATGATCAATTTTTAGTGCAGCGGCATATCCGCCGCCAAATCCATGTCATTTTTGAGCAAAAAGGGGTGGAAATCGCCTTCCCCCGTCAAGATATAAAAATAATTAAGTAACTGCTAACGCTCTATAGTAATAGAAAATAGCGTGCAGAGAGGGGTGATCGCTCACTCCATCGCCGCTCGTGACTCCATTTATGATTAAATATAAACTCATGCGTGCTGTTATCCGTTTTTGTTATACCTTTATGCTGGGACGGATAACGGTCACGGGTAAAGAAAATATCCCCACAGATGATACGATTTATATTGTTATCACTAATCACAACAGCATCGCTGATTCGTCGTTGTTGATGCTGGGTTTTCCGCCACGCCGCTGGCGGTTCTTTGCTAGTCGGAAATGGGGAGAACGGCCGTTTTTTGGTCACATGATGAATATCGTCGGTGCCATTTATGTCACCGAAGGGGAAGCTGACCGTCAAGCGTTGAAAGAGGCAATCAACGCGATCAAATCGGGGTACAGTTTCGGGCTTGCGCCAGAAGGGCATCGAAGCAAAACGGGCAGCATGATGAAAGGGATGGATGGCGCAGCCTATTTAGCCAGCCGTACTAACGCGCTTTTGCTCCCCATCGGCATTACCAACACCGATAACTTATGGGCGAATCTAGCAAAATTGAAGATAACGAACGTAGGTATAAAAATCGGCAAGCCATTTGCCCTGCCTGATATTGGGCGACGGGTACGCGCGCGTGATTTGCCGCAGTTGACCGAATTCATCATGGCACATATCGCCGCCGAACTACCAGAATCGTATCGCGGCATATACGCCGACAGTCCTGCACTGAAGGCACTTTTGGCAAATGAGGATGTGTGGAAGGCGTTGCAAACGGTGGAGGATATGCCGCTGGAACGAGTCGCTGTACTAGGGTAGAGTTATCTGGATGCTCTGCATCAAATAGACGCAGAGCATCTGGGGTATACTGTTGTGGATAACGGCCGTTCTACTTCCCATCATCCACATAGTTAAACAAGAACGCCGCTGATGCAGCTGCTGTTAATTGTGCCAAAAAGTAAAGCCAACTATAGCCCCATGAAAAAATCTTCATCACCGCCCCGCCAATAAAAACGGCCGGGTTGAATGCACCACCAGAAACACCGCCGACCGCATACGCGCCAGCCAACACAGTAAATCCAATCGCAAGCCCGTAAAAAGAGTTACCATCATTCGCTTTTGCCGTCGCTACGTTATGGATAACATACACCAGCACGAATGTGAACAAAAATTCAGCCAAAAATACGGGGACGATACCGACTGAGCCGACCATCACATCAGCAGGCATATCTGGTTTTATCATGCCGACAAAGAGGGCGGCGATGACGGCGGCGATGATTTGAACGATCCAATAACCAATCGCTTCATTTATCTCTATGAGTCCGCGCAATAAGAGGCTGAATGTCACCGCAGGATTATAATGTGCGCCTGAAATATGACCGCCAGCAAAAACCATCACCATCAGCACTGAGCCGATTGCAAGGGGGGCGAGTGCGTCTGCGCCCGGCGCAATGACGACCATACCAATGGTAAAAACAAGAAAAAATGTACCAACAAATTCAACAACAAGTTTACGAATATCCATCTAATTCTCCTTATAACGGCTCCCTCAAAATAACCCCTTCTTGAGGAGTTATAAGGCCATTTCTAAATTTAAATCATCCAAAACTTTGATTGTCATTCCTGCCCCCATCCCCACCTTCGTGAGGATGGGGGCAAGAATGACAAACGTATAATTATTTTTCATAAATGGCCTAAAAATAACATAACCAGTATCTTCTATAAAAACCCGCTTAATTTGGATGGTTACACAAATCAGTCACCAATATAGAAAGATCTGTTTTATGGGTTGCCATTATGCCCATTTCTTTGTACAGTCTGGAAAGAATTTCGTTTTAGGCCATTTCTAAATTTAAATCACCCAAAATTTTGATTGTCATTCCCGTCTTCACGGAGCCTGCCCTCACGAAGGTGGGGATGGGGGAATGACAACCGTGTAATTATTTTTTATGAATGGCCTTACAGAGTGTAGAAAAGGGATAGAACATAAATTCATTGATTTATAAATCATGCCATAATTCCTAAACCAGAAAAGAATGATCCGCAGATTTCGCCGATTGACACAGATAAGAACATTCAATCTGCGCTAATCTGCGGACAATTTCTTGTACATGGTACAAGAATACCACTGATAAGGTACTAAATACGTATCTTCTCAGTATTCTGGGGAGACTTGACAAATTTTCCTGATGATACTCGTGTAAAATAAAGTGCTGATGAAATTTATCAAGTCTTGTCCACGATTTATTGAGAAGATACGCCGTAACCTATGAACAAACAATGGAGTATCACCAACCGCTACTTTGTCCTTTCACTAGGATTAGCTGGCGGCCTCTGGTTTATCATCGCTGCCAAAGATTTGATGGCAGCCTTACTTATCGCCGCTCTCTTTGCCTATGTGCTGGAACCAATTGTGACACTGGTGCATAAGCGGGTAAAAATGCCGCGCAAATTGACCGTGCCGCTCGTCTACATCGCCACCATCGCCACCCTTGTCACCATCGTCGTCCTCGTCCTCCCTTTGTTGCCAGAAGGAACAATCAGCGTGATGGAAGAGTTCAGCATTATCAACGATCAAATTGAAGAGTTCCTCAAAGTTCCAGTGACCATTCTTGGCTTTACCATCCCCTTGCAAGATATGATGACTGAGTTTCGGCTCGCTTTTACAGAGGCTGTCAATGTCAATCTCATCGTCGATTATGCCCAAAATATATCCCATAATTTGGCGTGGGTATTGATTATTTTTGTCACCACTTACTATTTACTGCTCGATTGGAATAAATTGCGCGATTGGTTATTAAGCCTCACGCCGCCTACCCATCAATCTGATGCTCAACGACTATATGATGATATCCGCAATATATGGGGACGCTATTTGCGCGGGCAGCTATCGTTGATGTTTATCATTGGCATACTGACATGGGTTGGGCTAACTATTATCGGCTTGCCCGGAGCCGCCGCAATCGGAGCGTTGGCTGGGATGTTAGATGTTATTCTCTCTGTCGGCCCAGCGATTGCGATGCTGGTCGCTTCTGTCGTCGCTCTGATCTCCGGCTCCATTTACCTCTCTATCTCCAATGGGGTGATGGTCGCGCTGGTGTTGGCTATTTTTGGCGGCATCCAAATGGCAGAAAATATATGGTTGCGTCCGCGCGTGCTGGGTAATTCGCTGCATTTGCACCCTGCAATTGTGTTCATCGCCGTCATCGGTTCATTGACAATGGCTGGCATTTTGGTCGCGCTCATCATCATCCCCGTATTAGGCTCGCTGGTCATACTGGGGCGGTATCTTTATGCAAGAGTTATTGGGATTGATCCATGGACAGAGCGTTCGACGCAAACATTGATAGATAAACCGAAGGAGTAAATTCGTATCCTCTCAGTATTCTGGGGAGACTTGACAAATTTTCCTAATGATACTCGTGTAAAATAAAGTGCTGATGAAATTTGTCAAGTCTTGTCCACGATTTATTGAGAAGATACGTAAATTCTTTATACCATACACAAGGAAATAAGGTGCAGGTTGCACAAAAAGTTCAACTTTTATCTCAACAAAGGTTCTTCCTTCTTCCTTGATGGGTAAAAGTTGAACTTTTTGCTTTGTTGGAAATGGGACGCAGATTTTCAGGATTTTTAGGTATCTTCTCAATATTTCGGGGTGAGTACAACCAATTAAGAAAGGAACAAATTACGTCAGTCAAGTAAATTCGTTCCTTTCCTAATTAGCTGTACTCATGCCCTCAACTTTCGCAGATTAGCGGCGCAGATTGGCTGTTTTTATTTGCGTCAATGTATCTTCTCAAAATTTCGGGGAGACTTGACAGGTTTTCTATAATACTCTCGTGTAAAACGCGAGACTCTTATGAAACCTGTCAAGTCTTTGCCCCAATTTATTGAGATGTTACGCGTCAATCTGCAAAATCTGCGGATCATTCTTTTCTGGTTTATCCAGATTAGGATAAACGCGGATAGAAACAGGTGGATTCTACGCTCTGTGCCTTATCATCTTTTACTCATCCTATTTGTGCGTAAAGCGGGGTAAAATAGGGCCGTGTCGTATTTTTATTATTTTTATGGAGAAAATAAATGTTAATTAAAAAACAAACTGGTATTGAAATTCCATCATCACAACTTACGCCGCAGAGCTTGTATTTATCCCGCCGCACGTTTATGAAAGCGGCAACGGCCGTTACCGTCGCCGCATTATTGGCAAGTTGTGCGCCAAATGAAGCAGAAACGGCCGTTCCTGCCATTGTCGGCACAGTAGAAGGAGAGGGAGAAACGGCCGTCATCCCCTCCCCATCCACCCAGACAGACGAACTAGGCAATGCAATCAACTCATTTGAAGAGATTGCCAATTACAATAACTATTACGAATTCACGACCGAAAAAGAGGATGTCGCTGAATTAGCCGCGGGGTATCCACTTTCCCCTTGGCAAATCGAAGTAAGCGGCATGGTCAAGAATCCTGGCGTGTATGATATTGATAAAATTAGGCAGGATTTTGATCAAGAAGAGCGCGTCTATCGGCTGCGCTGTGTGGAAACATGGGCGATGGTCATCCCTTGGATGGGCTTTCCGTTAGCTAAATTGCTCAACAAAGTGGAGCCGACCGGCAAAGCCGCCTATGTCCGTTTTGAGACGATTCACGACCCAGATAATATGCCCGGCCAAAAAAGCGCGTGGTTTGAGTGGCCGTATATAGAAGGGCTGCGGCTGGATGAAGCGATGAATGATTTGACGCTACTGGCGACAGGGCTGTACGGACAAGAGTTATTGCCGCAAAACGGCGGCCCTGTCCGTCTAGTCGTGCCGTGGAAATACGGATTCAAGAGTATCAAATCCATCGTCAAAATTGAGTTGACGGATAAAATACCCACTTCATTATGGATGGCCTCAGCACCAAATGAGTACGGCTTTTATGCCAATGTTAATCCAAATGTAGACCACCCCCGTTGGTCTCAAGGGGCTGAGCGGGTCATTGGAAAAAACGGCCGTCAACACACCACTCTCTATAACGGTTACGCCGAACAAGTCGCCCATCTATACGACGGTATGGATTTAGCCGCCAATTTTTAAGATAGAGAGATAGAGAGATAGAGATAGAAAACGGTTGCTCTTTGTTTCTCCTCGCTATTCTTTTTTTATGAACAAGAAACAGAAACGACAGCTTTTGCAGACGATGGCGCATCTGCTCGCTTTACTCCCATTGGCTTTGCTGATTTGGGACAATAGCCAAACCCAGCTTGGCGCTGACCCAACAAACGCCATCATCTTACGCACGGGCAAAACGGCACTCATTTTGCTCATGTTTACGCTCGCTTGCTCGCCCGTCAACACCCTTTTCCGATGGGGATGGGCGATGGCACTACGAAAGATGCTGGGACTATACGTGATCTTATACGTAATATTACATCTGCTCACTTTTGCATGGTTGGATTATCTATTCGATTGGGAATTCATTTGGGAAGCGGTGCTGGATCAACGGTTTGTACTGGTTGGGTTTACCGCTTTCTTGCTATTGATCCCCTTAGCGGTCACGTCTAACCGATATTCTATGCGTAAACTAGGCAAACGATGGCGGCAATTGCACCGATTAATCTATCTGATCGGGATATTATCGGTCATTCATTTTATGTGGCTGGTAAAAAATGTGTATACAGAGCCGATTATTTTTGCCGTCATTCTGGGGATATTGCTGTTGTTGCGTATTCCATCGGTCAAGCGCAGGATTGCAAAATGGCGAAAAGGACACAGATTTTCAGGGTAAACACAGATAGTAACATCTCAATATTCCGGGGTAAGTACAACAAATTAAGAAAGGAATAAATTATATCAGTCGATTCAATCTATTCTTTTCCAAACCTGCTGTACTCATGTCCTCAATTTTTTGAGAAGATGCCACAGATACAAAAAGAGAATCCGCGTTCATCCGCATCAAAACCTTGCTAAGGAATGAGCCTTAAATAACTTACCCATTTAACTTTGGAGTTTTACCCTCACCCCAACCCTCTCCCAAAGGGAGAGGGAGCAAGTTCCCCCCCCCTGCGGGGGAGGGTTAGGGTGGGGGACGACAAAACTCAAATATCGGCAAAACGGGTAAGTTAATAAAGTCTTATTCCTAAGGGAAAACTCGTAAATAACTGTGGCCAAGGTGACAGGCACTTGCCAAGTGCCTATCACCTGAAAGTCCAAAGTTAAAAACGAACCTTCCCTAAGGAATGAGGATTAAATAAAAATCAGAACTTCCATCTGTCATTCCCCCATCTTCATGAAGGCAGGAATCCACAGTCTGGGAAATCATGGGTTCCCGCCTTCGCGGGGCCTACCCTCATGAAGATGGGTAGGGCGATTGCAACCTCCAAATCGCACTGTTAAATTCTAAATTTACATCGCTTTTAGCAGCTCCGCAATTGACATAACATGTGAATTGCGGGGAATGTATACGTTATGATTGTCGTGATCGTATTTCGTGATCGGTTTCTTCGATTTTCGATCACGAAAACGATCACGAATTAAGGCGAGGTTGCAATCGCCCTATGAAGATGGGGGGATGACAGCTTTGGTAGTTAAACAAATCCTCGTTCCGAAACCTCGCTTTTGCTCTCTGCCTCGACCCGCGTATAGACCATCAATGTTTCCATCGCCGTTTTTTTCCACGAAAAGCGTGCCGCTTGTTCTAAGCCGCGCTGACGTAGTTCATCGGCCGTTTTCTGTTCCGTCAACAGCGCAATCATCGCCCCGCCCATGCCGCGGGCATCGTCGGGGGGGATGGTGTACGCCGCATCGCCGACGACCTCTGGCAGCGAGTCGGCATCGGTGGTGACGACGGGTGTGCCGCAGGCCATCGCTTCTAATGGCGGCAGGCCAAATCCTTCATGGCGGCTGGGAAAGACGAACAGGTCTGCCGAACGGTAGAGCAATGGTTTGTCAGGCTCATCGACAAATCCAATCCAATGAATTTGATCGGTAAGGCCGAGTTTTTTGATATACGCATCGTAATCGGGATGGGTGGGGGATGGATCGGGCTTTTTTCCAGCCAAAACAAGCGGAAAATCGTCTCCTTCTGCTTTGGCGACGTAGGAGTAAGCGTGCAAAAGCGTTAATATATTTTTATGTAAACTGTATCCGCCAAGATAGAGAATGTAGAACTCAGGCAAATCGTATCGGCGCAGGGCGGCCATTTCCAGCAGTGACTCTTCACTACCAGATGGTTTGAAGTGCTCTTCGGCGGCAAGGTAAACGGCCGTTACCCCTTTCTCATCCAACCCAAATGTATCGACAATGTCCAATTTGCTGGCGAACGAATCGGTAATGATATGGTCAGCCCCTTGTGCGCTGGCGGTAACGAGAGCGTTGTACAGCTTCGCCTTCACCCCACGCCGATACTCTGGCACGGTGACGGTGGTCAAATCGTGAACGGTGACGACGAGCGGCACGGGGCTGCGGAGCGGTGCGCCCCAATAGGGCACATGGGCGATGGTCGCCCCCGCTTCGGCGCACGCTTTGGGGAAACCGTGCTGTTCAAACAACAGTTTGCCGACATGCCCTGCCCGTATCGGCATGGTTTTGACATGCACATCGGGCGGCACGTCGGCTATTGGCTCATCCCCTGCCGCTTGCGGGTAAATGAGGGTGATTTCCAAATCGGAAACGTGCCGATTGAGATGGTAGACGAGTTGACGGGTATATTGACCACTGCCTGTAAACGGCCGTTGCCAAAAGTAAGCGTTAATTGCTAGGTGCATAAAGATAAGGGGAGGTAGTTTGAAATGATACGCAGATGATGCTTAAATTGGACAGTCAACTTTATGCAGACCATAACCGAGAAATCAAGATTCGCAATTGGGCGGGGCTGACAGGTTTAATCAAGGCGATGTCCCCCTTCCTTTGAATATCTCTAGCTAACAACGCATCGGCCGTAACTAAGATGATCTGCATAGCAGCTAACCGTTCGTTTTGCCGAATTTGAGCCAGAATCTCGTCACCACTAATAGTAGGCAGGTGCAAATCCAAGATGAGCACATCTGGACTGATCTCAGCTAATCTGTCCAAAGCCTCTTGCCCGTCCATAATCGTTTCCGTCTCAAACCCAGCCACATGCAAAACGGTGGTAAATATATCTGCCTGACCAGAATCATCTTCAATAATTAAAGCTAAATGGTTACCCATACTATCTCTTCCTCTGGCAAAGTGATTGGTAGCAAAACAGAGAATGTACTGCCCTGTCCAACCGTGCTTTCTACTGTAATATCACCACCCATAGCGATGGCTAACTGTTTGGCAATTGGCAATCCTAAACCAGTCCCTGCCTGTTTTTGAATTATCGTCGAATCCTTTACCTGACGGAAGGAGTCAAAGATATATGTTTGTGCTTCAGTTGAGATACCAATACCGTTATCTTTTACTATGAACGAAATCTGTGGCTCTTCATATTTAACATGTAACGCTATATCACCGGCATTGCTAAATTTGACAGCATTACCCAGCAGATTGATTAAAATTTGTTGCAATCGCCGCTCATCCCCTAAGAAATCAGCCGGTACGTCTGCATCTCGATAGATATTGAGTGTCAGTCCTTTAGCCACAGCTAATATGTCTACTTTACTTTGCACATTGGCAAGTAATTCATTTACATTGACCGATTTTATTTGCAAATCGATATTACCAGATTCAATTTGGGCATGTTCTAACAAATCATTTACTAGAGAAGCTAAATAATCAGAATTGTCCATAACTCTTTTTATCGCTTCTTTTTGTTTATCTGAGATTGATCCTAAGAGACCATCATAAAGTAGTTCTGAATAGCCAAATATGGAACTGAGGGGGGTTCGCAGTTCGTGGCTGATTCTGGCTAGGAACCTGCTTTTTAGTTCAGATGCTCGCAGGGCTTCTTCTCTGGCTTTTTCGGTTTCGTCGAATAGATGGATGTTTTCAAGGGCAACGGCCGTTTGTGCCGCAAATGCTGACGCTAATTGTGCATGTTCATCTGTATAAAACCCAAATTCTCGTTTATCTAGCGTAAGCATTCCAATAGCTTCGTTGCTGAAGAGTAATGGTACGCCCATCCATGACCCTATTGTAAATACTCCTGCGTGGTCTGGCACACCATCATTAACAATCAAAGGGGATCTCGTTCGTACAACTTCACAATTAGGAATATCATCATCCATTAAGTCAAACGTGAGACCGATAATTTTTTCTGGATTAGAGAACCCAGCACAACTGACTACTGCTATCTCGTCTCCTTTAATACGTTGTATAGAAGCACTATCATAAGGCACAACCTTGCGTAGTTCGTTCAAAATAATTTCAAAAATACGTTGTAATTCTAATGTTGAGCCTAATGCTTCTGCGGCCGTTTGCAATGTTTCAGCTTGTTGTCGTTTGATACGAAGGTCTTCTTCAACTTGTTTAAGTCTGCTAATATCCAACAAAACGCCCTGTGTGTTAATAACGCTCCCTTCTTTATCTCTTATGATATGTGTGCGGTCATCAATCCATTTGATTTGCCCATCTTTGCTAATCATTCGATAGGGCGGCATAGAAATATCCTGACAGGCATCATCTTGGATGCAACGATCCGTGCTTTCTTTCACCATAGCCCAATCATCAGGATGAGTGATATCCACAGCGGCGACTTTAGCAGAAATCATCTCTTCGGCAGTATACCCCAATAAGTCAACCACATTATCAGAGATAAACTCCAATCGTTTTTTATCATCACTCCGCGACATAAACGCCACAGCTGGGCTTGTTCTAATGATGGTATCAGCTTGTTTTAAATCTTTTTCAATCTGTTTGCGCTTAGTTATATCTTTATCTACTCCGCGATAGCCTGCAAAATCTCCTTCATCATCAAAGATAGGGACAGCATTTACCAACATACAAACGGCATCTCCATCTTTGGTAACACGCCAAGTTTCCATGTCTACAACAGGTTGATGGTTGCTGACGAGGTTTCTGATCTTCTTGCCTTCACGCTTCAAATCTTCTGGCCGCATTAACTCAAATGGAGCTTTGCCCACAATTTCCGCAGCTGTATACCCCAGTACCTCTTTGACTTTACCAGAAGCGTACGTATATCGGCCATTAGCATCCATCTCCCAGATCCAATCTGATGAGCTTAAAACGATGTCACGGAATCGTTTTTCACTTTCTTGTAACGCATTTCGGGCTTGTTTATGTTGCTCTATCTCGTTTAACAGCTCTTTTTCGGCTTGCTCGCGCTCGGTAACGTCTCTTCCCAGCACAACTAACCCTTTTCTGCTTCCGTCCTGTTCAAAAAGAGGTACTTTGATAACATCATAAACTTTCTCTGTGCCATCTATCGCAGGGATTATCTCTACTCCTCGTGCAAGCTCTTTTGATTTCCATGTCTCTTCATCGCTTATTTCGCAGCCTAAAAAGGCTTCTTTGTACATGGGGGCGGTAAATGCGGCCAATTCTGAGTCGGTTTTGTTGCGGTAATCTACATCGGTAAGGGCGAAGAGTTCTAAATCAGCGTCGTTCGCTTCTAACCAACGGCCGTTTCCATCTTTAAAACAGATAATGTCAGGCGTTGAATTAATTAAGGTACGCAGCCGCTCCTCGTTAATCGCTAACGTTACGGCCGTTTCTTTATGTCGTTCAATCTCACCATTCAACGCGCGTGTACGTTCATGCACCAGCAGTTCCAGATGCTCACGATGCTGTCTTAACTCTCTTTCGGCTTTTTTGCGCTCAGTGATGTCCAAAATCTGGCCGATTGTTCGTATCTTTCCACTTGACGTTTTATACACAGAAGATTTGAGCGCACATCGTCGCTCTTCTCCATTTTTATGAACAAGAGTGAACTCATACTCTAACGGAACATCCTCCCCATTTCGCCGTCGAATATAATTTTCAGACACAAGTTGTATACTTTCTTCACTGAGTACATTACGAAAATCCGTTCCAATCAACTCATCTGCCTCATATCCAACAATACGGCAGAACTCATTATTCACATAAGCGAATTGATATTTACCATCCATAATGGTAATACCAGCCTGCGAATGTTCCACTATAGAACGGTAACGCTCTTCACTATCCAACAAAGCACCTTCCGCTTTTTTACGTTCAGTAATATCTCGAATAATTACTACAATCTGTGCTTTCTGTAAGGGAGCAAATCTTGCTTCATGAAAATAGGTTCTATTCTGACTAATAATGGGATATTCGATATTGACGAGTGTACCACTCTGCCGTACTTGTTGGACAGCTTGAGCAAAGCGAGCTTTTGTTTCGCTGTCCGTCAGCATATCTGGTAGCGGCACACCCAACACAATAGAAGGTAATTCAATATAATCAGGCACTTGATAATCCAGAATCAATCCCTCATTATCAATCCGAAAATAGCTGTCAAGATATGTATTAAAAATAAGATCTCGATCAGAAGCTACTTGTTTATACACTCTAGTCAGCCACCACAGTTTAGCCTGTAATATATCTTTAATAGAGCTATTAAGCTGTTTTGAACTTAATAGGAATAAGGAGAAAGCATCTGTTCTATACCCAAGTAATTTCCCGTGCTTGGTGAGCAATTCAAAAGAATCAGCATCAGGCGATTGTTCTTGAGAAGTCATCAGGATATGAGGGGATAGGCCGCTATTTACAACTAATTTTTTTTCTTGGAACAATGCGTAGTCAATACCAAACTCTTTGAGAAATCCAAACTCTTCCCCAACCCCCATCTCTAAGTTATGATCGGGGTGGTTAGCATCGCGCATCGCTTTTATTTCAGCATTCAGGCGGATATATTCTTCAGCCGCGCTATCCAGTTGCTCAAAATGAAGTAGCAATAATTCCAACTTATCTTTTAGCGTATCTATTGCTTCATCACCCAATGATTGATCAACATAGAGAAAATAACCGTTGCCCTTGAGCTGAACAGTATGATATTGCTCCGCTAAATCGGAACGATATTCTGTCAATAACTTTACATCAGCTAAAGCAGATAGGACTTGCTCAATTTTTTTCAACATAGTATATTCGCCCTTAAAAATCGTTCTAATTCCATATAACTCACCGTTCGCTTAAAATTTTGCTCAAATCAGAGATTAACAAACCCCCACATGCAGGGGTTCGATGATAAATAATCCTGTATATGCTGGTGGATAAGGAATCACTCCTGAGCAATATTGAGCGAGCATTTACCAAACCAGACATTATGTCAAATTAAATTGCAATTACCCCCACATATGGGTGCAATTGCTGAAACATCAAAAATTTTAAGCGAACGGTCAGTATAACTACTCAAGTATCATTCCTGTAAAGACCTGAATGTATCTTCTCAAAAATCTGAGGACAAGAGTACAACAGATTAGGAAAAAAACAGGTTTTCTCGACTAACGCAATCTGTTCCTTTCTTCATCTGTTGTACTCACCCCGAAGTAGTGGGGGCGATTCGCTGAATCGCCCAACACAAAATAAATTATAAGGATGATTTGCCCAATTTTGAGCCATGGTTGAGATGACAATGTTGCAAACGGGTAAGGTATTAGAGTCTCATTCCTTAGTAAGGGGTAATAAGACAGAGAATTTGCTTCCCTCTCCCATTATACTCTCAACTATAATATCTCCTCCCATAGCTACAGCCAATTGTCTAGCAATTGGCAGCCCCAAACCAGTTCCTGCTTGTTGTTGAATGATTCTTGAATCCTTCACCTGACGGAATGAGTCGAAAATATAGGTCTGCGCTTCTGGAGAAATACCAATACCATTATCTTCCACCTCGAATATAATTTGCAACTTCCTATGCTTAACGCGCAATGCTATGTTTCCTGTATTGCTAAACTTGACCGCATTGCCGAGCAAATTAATTAAAACCTGTTGTAGCCGTCGCTCATCACCCAAAAATTCAGCAGGCACATCCGCGTCTCGATGAATATCCAAAATCAATCCTTTAGCGGCAGCCAATACATCTATCTTGCTTTGTACATTGACGAGCAATTCGTTCACATTAACTAACTTCATAGTAAGATCAATATTGCCAGATTCAATTTGAGCGTGTTCTAATAAATCACTAACCAAAGATGCAAGATAATTAGAGCTGTCTACAACTTTCTTTGTCACCTCTTTCTGTTTATCTGTAACAGGTCCCAAAATGCCGTCATGAAGAAGTTCTGAGTATCCTAAAATGGAGCCGAGAGGGGTTCTCAGTTCATGGCTGACCCCTGCTAAAAATCTACTTTTCAGGTCTGATGCTTTTATCGCTTCTAATTTGGCCTGTTTAGCTTCATCGAATAGGCGGGCATTGTCAATGGCAACGGCCGCCTGTGCCGCAAACGCCATTGCCAGCCGCCCATGTCCCTCTGTATAAAAATCAAGCTCTTGCTTGTCCAGCGTAAGCATCCCGATAGCATTGTTTCCAAACAGCAATGGCACACCTAACCATGACCCCGTGGAAAACGTCCCATTCTGATTACTCCATGACTCTCCATCATCGTTCAAAATCAATGGACGGTTTGTCTGCACAACCTGACAATTAGGCTTGTCTGTATCTGTTAAATCAAAGGCTGTCCCAATAATCTCTTCTATGTTTGGGAAGCCTATGCAACTGACAATTTTTATCTGCTCACCTTTAATTTGCTGTATTGAAGCGCGGTCATAAGGGACAACTTTTCGCAATTCGTTCAAAATAATTTCAAAGATGCGCTGTAATTCTAATGTTGAACTTAATGCCTCTACGGCCGTTTGCAATGTCTCAGCTTGCTGCCGTTTAATACGAAGATCATCCTCAACTTTCTTGAGCTTACTAATATCCAGCAAAACACCCTGCAAGTTCGCAATTTTCCCTTCTTTATCCCTTATAATATGCGTACGATCATCTACCCATTTAATTTGTCCATCCTTACAAATCATACGGTAGGGAGCTAACATCACATTTTGGCAGGTATTATCTTGAGCGCAACGGTATAAGCTTTCCCATATTTGTTTAATATCATCAGGATGAATCAGATTGGCAATAGCAATTTTACCAGAGATCAACTCTTCGGCCGTATACCCTAACAGATCAATTACGTTATCAGAGATAAATTCCAGACGGCTTTTATCACCAATCTGTGACATGAACGCGACAGCAGGGCTTGTTCTAATGATACTATCCGCCTGTCTCAACCGTATTTCCGCTCGTTTACGCTCGCTAATATCCCGATCGTATACCAAAACACCTTTATACTCATCACCATCAAAAAGAGGAGACCCTTTACGCCAAATATCCACGATACTTCCTTCAGCGTTCATTATTTGCATCTCCGCTTCATGTTTTTTATTTTTTTGAAATTGCGAGCTGGCATCTCGTCTAAAGCTATTCTCAAAAGGTGAGGTAACAAAATCAGTTATATGTTGCCCAATAAGATCATCTATCGATTGCTTATAAATATGAGAAGCAGCCAAATTAACATCGGTGATAAATCCTTTTCGATTAAGAATCGTAATACCATCTGGTGCAGTCTCAAAGATATTACGGAAGCGTACTTCGCTCTGCCTTGTTTTTATATCCGCATCCTTCGACACCGTAATATCTTGTGTTACGCCATAAATTATTCCCTTTGACTTAAATACAGAGGTGACTTCTAAATACCTGACTCCACCGTCCTGCGTTTTCAAACGGTATTCAAATTCGTCATGGTATTCCTCATTTTCAATCTGTTCTATTGCAAATTGTAAGCGTGTTTGAATGATTGCAATATCTTCAGGCACAATATATTTATCTGCATAGGCAGATAAATCCATCGAGATTATTTGCTGTTTTTCACCCAATATCAATTGATGCTCAGGGCTTAACGTGATTATTTGTGCAGCAAGATCAAGTTCCCAACTGCCTAATTTTGCGATCTGTTGTGACAATGACAGCGCATTTTTTGCTTCTAAAATCTCTCGCTCTGCATTTTTACGATCAGTAATATCCAATATCTGCGCGACAGAACGTATATATCCATCCGAATTTACGAATGTAGCAGAAGTTGCTTCGCAATATATTTTTTCAGCATCTTTACGAATAACAGCAAATTCATACGGCGAAGGCATATCTTCTCCTTGCTGCCGACGGAAATACAATTCTGATACAAACTGTACACTTTCTTCAGCAAGTAAGGAGCGGAAATCTGTTCCAACTAATTCGTCCCGTTTATAGCCTGTCATACGGCACGCTTCATCATTTACATAAACAAATCGGTATTTATTGTCTAAAATAAGAATACCTGATTGAGAGTGTTCCACAATGGAACGATAACGCTCTTCGCTCTCCTGCAATGTCGCTCTTGCTCGCTGGTGCTGTGCCACCTCATTCGCCAACTCTGCTGTCCGCTCTTCTACCAACTCCTCAAGGCGTTCCCGATATTTCCGTAATTCTCGTTCAACTTTCTCCCGCTCAGTAATATCCCTGCCTAAAACAACTAACCCTTTTCTACTGCCGTCAAGCTCAAAAAGAGGCACTTTAACAATATCATATACCTTCTCTCCCCCATCCGTTGTAGGAATTATCTCTACTCCTCGCGTAAGAGATGTTAATTCCCATGTCTCTTCATCACTGACTTCACAGCCTAAAAAGGCTTCTTTGTACAGAGGGTCGGTGAGTGTAGCCAGTTCTAAATCGGTTTTGTTGCGGTAATCTACATCGGTAAGGGCGAAGAGTTCTAAATCAGCGTCGTTCGCTTCTAACCAACGGCCGTTTCCATCCTTAAAACAGATAATGTCAGGCGTTGAATTAATTAAGGTACGCAGCCGCTCCTCGCTGACTTGCAACGCCTCCATCGTCTGCTCATGTCCCTTCATTTCTTCCTGCAAAAATATTGTCCGTTCAGCTATCACCTCTTCAAGATGCTCACGGTATCTTTCCAATTCGCGTTCCGTCCCCTTGCGCTCAGTAACATCTCGAGAGATTCCAATTATACCGACTGGTTCATCATCATCATTAAGCAGAAAAGATGCCTTTGTTTCCATCGGAATAATGCTGCCATTCTTATGTATATTCTCAGTCTCTACAATACGGTTAACCAACAAGTTCTCCATCGTAGGAGATTCTCGTATATTAGTTAATAATTCAAATGCCATATGTGCTGCTTTATTAAATGAGGCAGGAGTTAAAATATCCTTTAATCCAAAAGCTCCAAATTCTTTATCCGTATATCCTAGATGAGCTTCAACAGAAGGGCTGATATATGTAAAATTCAATTCCAGATCCGTTGTCCAAATCATATCTACTGAATTTTCAGCCAGCATACGATACTGTGCTTCACTCCTTCGTTGAGCAGCCTCAGCTTTTCTACGTTCAGTAATATCTCGAATGATGATTACGATTTGTGTTTTGTGTAGAGGCGCAAATCTCGCTTCACGAAAACGCGGCTGATCTTTAACAAGAATTGGATATTCTATATTGACCGATGCCTTTGTCTCCTGCACTCGTTCAATAGCTTGAGTAAAGAGAGCCTTGACTTCAGCATCAAACAATATATTTGACAACGGTCTATTCAATACATCGGGGGGCAGATCAATATAATCTGGTACTTTATAATCAAGAATTAATCCTTCATTATCAATCCGAAAATAAATGTCAGGAAATGTATTAAAAATAACATTTAATTCAGAAGTCGCTTGCTTATGCGCTCTCGTCAACCACCATAATTTAGCCTGCAACACACCTTTTATCGAATCATTAAGCTGCTTCTGGCTTAGGAAAACCAAACAAAAAACGTCTGTTTTATAGCCAACCAGCTCTCCCCGTTTTATAAACAGTTCAAAAGAGCTATTTTGTAGTAACCGATTCTGAGCAGTTGCCAATGTAAATGGAGATAAACCAGCATTGGTAACTAATTGTCCCTCTCGGAAAAGTGCATATTTGATATTAAAATCTTGAAGAAATTCAAACTCTTTGCCAACTCCTATCTCTGGCGCAGAATCAGGGTGCGTTGCGTCACGCATCGCTTTAATCTCTGCACTCAAAAGCGCGTGTTCATCAGCAATCCCCTCTAACTGTTCAAAACGAAGCAACAATGATTCCAGATTAGACTTTAGATTAAAAACAGTCTTGTAATCCAGCGATTTATTTACATAAAAGAAGTAGCTGCTGTTCCTAAACGGAACCAGGCGATATTGCCCGTCTAAATCAGGACGGATCTCCGTTGATAACTTTACATCTGCTATCGTAGATAAGATATTCTCAATCTTTTTTAACATTTTGTTACCAGCCTTGAAAAACTGTCTCGATCCACTTCCGAACGAAAATATCCCATCTCAATGATATTTTCTAAAGGCACAGTTTCAATAAATGGGGCAAAATCTATCTTAACAGCATCAAGCACACCTGCTAATTGGGCAACGTCACGACTGTTATACGCAAAGGAAAATGAAATGTTTTTTTCAGCAACGATTAATGGTGTAGGCACAAAAGATAAAGCGTGGAAGTAAGTGCCAATAACGACTAGTTCCCCACCTTTACGCATATACTCAAACCCTTCCATGAAAGTAGCTTGTTGACTAAGCGGATCGCTGCCAGCAACATCAACTACAATGTCAAAGTCAGATGGAATCTCATCTTTGGCTAAGGTTTTAAAGCCAGCTTCTTTGGCTTTTTGCTGTCGCGCAGAGAGAATATCATTTATGTAAACATCTGCGCCATAGTAGAATTTCCAAACGGCCGCTAAAGCCAGCCCCAACGTCCCCACGCCCAGAACAAGCACCTTTTTACCTTTCAACTCTGTCCGTGCCTGCGCCGCCGCATGGATACCTACTAAAATTGGCTCAATAAACGTCAATAAGGAAGGATCATCCACAAAGAAGATATTTTTATAGTTGACCACAGCATATTCAGCAAACCCGCCATCTGCACCTATCAAGCCATAATAAGCCCACTTATCACATAAATTCTCCTGCCCATTTTGGCAGTAGCAACATTCGCCACAAGAGAGTAACGGTAGCACGGCTGCCTGCTTACCCAAACATCTATCAGGAACATCTGCACCAATTTGCTCCACAATTCCCCCAAATTCATGTCCAACAACAAATGGAATCGCTTTCCCAGTCAGCGGGTGCGGTTCAGCATTGACAATGAGAGGCCCCTCCATAAACTCATTAAGCTGTGTTTGGCAAATACCCGCATCAGTAACATTAATTAAAACTTCATTTTTCGCAGGTGTGGGCAATGGAATATCTTCAAGTCGGATGTCTCGCTGCCCATAATAAATTAATGCTTTCATCTGTGTAGATTCCTTTGTCATGTTTTGTTCTCAGGGATAAAAGTTGGTGACTGCTCAGCAAGGAGAGTACTAAAAACGGGGAACTAACTGTATAAATCTTTTGGCTCCCAATTTCTCAAAAAATTCCCTCTGTTTCTGCAAGGGCAAACTCCATAAACCAGAATAACAATTTGGATTGGAGATTCTTAAACTTTGGCAATGATCTTACTAACCTTTAGTTATTGTACTTTTCAGGCAAGTATTGTCAACTAAATAATATGGGTGTGTTTCAAATGAGTTGAGCCAAAGTGATTGTCACGGGGCGAACGGACTTGGTTTACCCAAAACTTTGTGCCCCGTGACTGTCACTTCTACTGAAATGAAACACACCCAAATAATATGCACCTTTAGGGTGATTGCAACCTCGCCTTAATTCGTGATCGTGATCGAAAATCGAAAAAACCGATCACGAAAACCATCACGAAATACAATCACGAAATACGATCACGACAATCATAACGCATACATTTCCCGCAATTCACATGTTATGTCAATTGCGGAGCTACTAAAAACGGTAT
>WFSA01000251.1 GCA_015486215.1 Anaerolineae bacterium
AAGGTGTGGCGGTCGGCTCTGGTGTGGGCGAGGGGGTGATAGTGGGAACGGCCGTTGGCGGTGGTATCGGCGTGATGACGCTAACTTCCGCCGTGTCGGCAATTTTGATGATGACTTCTTGCGACGAGATTGTCTCTCTAGTATATGCCGCGATACTGATTGTGCTGGCACTGGTTCGCTCTTCTAGTAGATAATCTAAAGCGGTGATGCCGTCTTTTGTTGGGATCGTGTCAATGATATTTTCCGTCCCTTGTACCAAGTCCCGCTCCATAAAGCGCACCATCGTTCCATCGGGCACGATGTTTCCATTGTGATCGGTGATGGGAGCTGTTTGCAGGCGGAGTGTGTCGCCAACGGCCGTTTGCAGCGGTGCTTCACTCGGCGGCGACTCCATTCCCCCCTCAGCATTGGTGATGAATAGTTCAATGGTCTGATCGGGGTCAGGCTCTAACGCTGTTGCTACCGTATAATTTATCCCCTCTACATCCACAGGCGAGTGACCGACGAGCGGCGATTCTAAAAACAAGGCGCGTACCGACGCTTCAATAAAGCTGTCGATTTTGCTGTATACGCCAAAATAAGCGGTCAATTTGGAAATTTCAGTGCTGTCCAAATAATAAGGGGCGTTATAGGCGAACACGATCACGCGGTTGTTGCGAATGATGTCTGGGCGTTCGGCTAAAAAGTGATGGATAGCGGCCGATTGCTTATCATCTCCCAGCAGGGCGAAGATGATCCAGTCTGCTTCTGCCAGTGTGTTGTTGACGCGGTAGGCGGCGGGCAGAGTGGCGGTTGGTTCGGGGGAGGGAACGGCCGTTGGCGTGCTGTCATCAGCCGCTTCTAATTCTGGCAGGATGGGATCGGGCAGCAGGCTGGCATTGTCTCCCGCGTCCAAAAATCGTTGCAAATCGGCGAAGGTGTAACTACTGATTTTTTCTGCATTTGTCTGCTCGCTCGCCTCTGGGCCGTATAGCGACAAGATCGCATCGGCCAATGCCGTTTCGCCGATATACGATTGCGGGGTGCAGCCGCCGCACTGTTTAGCGTAGCGCATATCAGTAAAGATGACGATATTGTCATCTCCTGTCGGCGGTGTGCTGAACCGTGCTGCCAGTTCTTCAGGGCTTGGCGATAGCAGTGTGATGGCTGATTGCGAAACGTCAACGCCGCTCACCTTGTCATCTATTCTCTCATTATCGGTTGATAAAATGGATTCCATCCCAAAATCAGAATCGTATAGGCGTAATTTGAGCGATAAAATGCGTAAAACGGCTTCGTCTACCCGTTGTTGAAATAGTTGATCGTTTCGGTACTTTTCGCGGAACCATATGATTGTGTCTTGGATATTGTTTAGCTGGGTTTCGTATTTGTCATTCCCCAGCGCAAAATTTTGTAAGAAGAGGAGATCGTTTCCGGCCAATAATGCATCTTTGGCGACTTGGCGATGGGGGAAGGACGTGCCGGTGTCATCATAAAATTGTTGGATGGCGTGTGCGCCCAATGCGTCGGAAACGATGAGACCGCCGTCACTGCGCCATGCGGCGAAGGCGGGTAATTCCATCAATGTGCTCATCCCTTGTGGATCAAAACTGATGGGCGGGGTGCTGTTGTTGATGTTTCCTTGAAATCCTTGATACCGTAAATGGGTGGCGAGCAGGCCGTCGGCACGGCCGTTGGTGCTGTTGTCTGTAACGGCCGTAAAAGGCAGTAAATCCACCGCTAATAAATCATCTAATGATTTGTGAATGGTGGGGGATTCTTGTTCGATAGAACGGTCGCCGCTACCGCTACCAGGGAAATGTTTGGCGATGACGGCGATCCGATCCCCGCTGCCTTGATGCACGCCATTGATATACGCTTCGCCCATCACCCCTACCCAATACGGGTCGCCGCCAAAGGCGCGTGTTCCTAGATCGCTTTCGTTAGCGGGGTCAGGATGGGTCAGCACGTCCAAGACGGGGCCGAGTAGCATGTTGATGCCGCTGCGCTCAAGCTCTTGCCCGACGGTGCGCCCGACGGTACGGGCGTATTCGGGCTGCCATGCGGCCCCGATTGCCATGTTGGAGGGAACGGCCGTCAACCCTGTATATATCTCATTATACGGTGCGTTGTCGCCTTCATAATTGGCGGCTATCAGGAGTGGAATTGGGTTTTGGGGCGGCTGCGGGAGTGTGGGAAGTCTTTCTATAAGGGGGGCGGTCAAGGTGGTGGATGAACTTCCCATGATCGCTAACTGTTGCAAATCGGTGGTGAGGGTGGTGAGTTCAGCCGGCTCTTCGGTGATATTGTTGTTTTTAGCTAACAACATCACACCGCCAACTTGATATGTAGTGATCAAGTCGGCTATATCGCTCTGTTGGGCGGCGGTGCTGCCTTCAAAGGTCACTAAAAAGAGCTGCCCGACGCGCTCTTCGACGCTCATCTTGTCGAAAAGGGCTTGTGCTTCTTCTTGGTGATTGTTGAAAGTGGGGGCAACGGCCGTTACCCGTCCGCCAATCAGCAGAAGTGGTAATAATAAACCAATTACCCAGCTTGTTCGCCAGATATGTCTCAATTTTCTCATTCCTTCTCTATAAGTACGCTTTCCTTGTATCTTCTCAATAAATCGTGGACAAGACTTGACAAATTTCATCAGCACTGGAAAATTTGTCAAGTCTCCCCAGAATACTGAGAAGATACCTTTCCTTTTTGTATAGGCGCAACAAAAGGGTTGAGCTAGAGAGTGGGGAGGGTTGTGTTACTGGCTCTTGTTCCTGTTTGTTATTGTTGCTTTTTTATACTGTGTTTGGTGATTTGTAAGAGGCAAAGGGCGTTTTTGCAGATTAAGAATCACCGAACATAGTATACCGTAGATTGCTGTCATAAACACCTGTGTTACAATGCCCGCTGTTTATAATGCGTACAGCGGGTGATGGGAAAATGGGTGTTTTCTCGACTAGATTATCCGTTCATCTTGATTGCCTGTTGTGATTGCCCTGAAATAAGGAGTGGTCAAATGAAGGCTAGATTTAATCTACGTTCCTAATCTGGATAAACCAGAAAACAACGATCCGCAGATTTTGCAGATTGACGCAGATAAAAATGTTCAAAAGTGTTCAAAAATCTGCGCTAATCTGCGGATGATATTTTTGCTCACTGTGCAAGAGTATCCTTGATAAGGGAAAAGGAGTTTTACTATGAAACGTGTACCTTTGTTTGTTTTGATGTTGTTTTTATTGATCGCCTGCGGCCCAAGTCAGCCAGAATCACAGCCAACGGCCGTTCCTCCCACAGATGCCCCTGCTTTGGTTCCTGTGCCGACGGCCGTTGATAATAGCTTTGCCCCTGCGGCGGACGATTCGGCCGCTGATGATGCTGAAAGCGGGTATCCGTTGATAGCGGTAACGGCCGTTCCCGGCGAATACCCCATCGTAGATATTGCTCCCCCACCGCCACCCGATTCATATCCCAGCCCAGATGGATATCTTTGGGTGCAAATCCCAATGGGCAAGCAATGTGCTGCCATAGTGGATTATGCAAATGAGCAAGATGCCGCCGCCATGTTAATAGAAGAAGGGATTGAGGTCAGCGAAACAAGAACGACCGATTTGATGGTTTGCGAAGCGTGCGAATCTTGCCCCACCAGCACCCATTTTATGGCGCAAATTTTAGAAACCGATGCCGCTCATGCCGAACAATTGGGCTGGGCAATCGCCCCGTAACAATGGTAGGGGAGACCCGCTGGGTCGCCCTTGACTGGGCGGGTACAAGGCCAGCCCCTGCAAGTTAATGAATGATGGGAATTACTAAAGAACCGAACTCTTTAGGGTGTGCTTCATTTCGGCAGAAGTGACAGTCACGGGGCGCATAATTTTGGGTAAACCAACTCCGTTCGCCCCGTGACAGTCACTCTATCTACAATATTATGATACGATTTTTAACGGCTGGTGAATCGCATGGGCCGCAACTAACCACGATTATCGAAGGAGTCCCTGCGGGGCTGTCATTAGATTTGAACAGCTTGAATCAGCAGATGGCGCGCCGCCAAAAAGGGTACGGCTCTGGCGGACGGATGAAGATTGAACGGGATCGGGTGCAGGTGACATCTGGGGTGATGAACGGCCGTACCACAGGTTCACCCATCGCCATCAATCTGCCTAATCTCGATTATGCCAAATGGGCGGAACGAAAAATCACCCCCATCACCACCCCGCGACCTGGTCACGCCGATTTAACAGGCGCGGTAAAGTATGGATACCGCGAATTACGCCTCTCATTAGAACGGGCATCGGCACGAGAAACGGCCGCCCGTGTCGCTGTCGGCGCGATTTGCAAGCAGCTTTTGGCGCAGTTCGGCATACAGGTAGGCAGCTATGTTGTCAGCATTGGTGATGCGGAGGCGGCTATTCCGCCTGATATGCCGTATGCGGATCGATTCAGTACGGCTGAAAAGAATGATTTGCGCTGTCCAGTGGAAACGGCCGTTGACAAGATGCGTCAACAAGTGCGTGCCACGATGGAAGCGAAGGATACCGTCGGCGGCGTTTTTGAAGTGGCTGCCCTGAACGTCCCTGCCGGCTTAGGGAGTCACGTTCATTGGGATCGACGGCTCGATTCGCTATTGATGTGGTCGGTCGGCTCCATTCAAGCGATCAAGGGAGTGGAAATTGGCACCGCGTTTGCCAACACCCGCCTTCCTGGCTCACAGTTGCACGACGAGATATTTTTGGCCGATAATGGGCAGTCGCTGATACGCAGAACGAACAATAGCGGCGGCTTTGAAGGCGGCATCAGCAGCGGCGAACCGATCATTGTGCGGGCAGCGATGAAGCCGATTGCCACCGTGCTGAGTCCGCGCCGTTCTGTCAATTTGGCCGACGGCAAAGAGGCGGAAACGGTGTATGAACGATCTGATTTTACGGCCGTTCCCCGTGCGGCCGTTGTCGGCGAAGCGATGACTGCGATCACGCTGGCAAATGCGCTTGTTGAAAAATTGGGCGGTGACAGCATCGCCGAAATGCGCCCCCGCTTCGATAAATTACGCCAGCCCCGCCTCGATCATCTGCCGATGGATAACGTAGAATGGTCATTCCAATTCTCGTAGTAGACGACCTGCTGGGTCGTCTACTAGGTCTGCTTGGCCTACCTTCTTCGGGGTTTTCTGTAGTGCAATTTTGGGCATAGTTCAAAATTGGGCAAACCATCTTTACAATTTATCTTGTGTTGGGCGATTCAGCGAATCGCCCCTACAGGAGGGAATCGTAGGGGCGACCCGCTGGGTCGCCCAAAAAGTGTAAAGATCATTTCATCAAAAATGAACCACGTCCAATTTTGCAAAATTGACCTACGATAC
>WFSA01000252.1 GCA_015486215.1 Anaerolineae bacterium
GGATTGGGAAAAGAACAGATTTACCCGACTGACGCAATTTGTTCCTTCCTTAATTTGTTGTACTCACCCCGAAATATTGAGAAGATACAATTTATACATAAATTGTACCTTCTCAATATTCTGGGGAGACTTGACAAATTTTCCTAATGATACGCGTGTAAAATAAAGTGCTGATGAAATTTGTCAAGTTTTGTCCACGATTTATTGAGAAGATACTATAAATTCTAGTTTCAAAAATAACATTCATCGCCTATACTACTGCTACCGATAAAACTCAGCAAGTTAGACGTTGATATACAGAAGGAGAGCCTCTATTTGCACGATTAAAGCGTTGCTGACCAGAATAGCTTGACGGGGGGATGTTGATTTTTTATAATCCCTCCCGTTCGTTTATACAGGTAACATTATCGTAAACTTAACGACTTGTCATACCCGCGAAATCGGGCATCCATCCCCATCACCATGAGGACAAATTTTCTTCTAGGGCAGTCGGTCCCCGCCTGCGCGGGAATGAAAGTTGGAGATATTCGTTAAGCTGACGAATATGATACAGGTAAATTAAAGAACGAACTCAAAAAGGAATAAGCGCAGCCAATGGATACTCTTTCCTGAAAAATTGGTTGTGAATAAGGTACAAATTATGGAATTCAAACTAATTGCAGAGGGTTTGCGTGCTGTTGAAAGCATATTACGCACGACAGTTGATAGTGACATCAAAGCTCTCCATGATGCCAGCCATCATATTATTTCATCTGGCGGTAAACGTGTTCGTCCACAAGTGGCACTGTTGACTTATTTGGCTGCGGGCGGGGATGATATACAAACGGCCGTGCCGATGGCCGCCGCTTTAGAGATGGTTCACACAGCCACCCTCGTGCATGACGACATCAACGATCACAGCAACACCCGACGCGGCAAAGTGACCGTTCATGTCAAATGGGGGCGCACCTTTGCCCTGCTCACAGGCGATTATCTCTTCACCAAAGTGTATGAATTGATGGCTCCGTATGGCACGCCGTACAATGGCATTATGTCAAGCGCGTGTATTCGTCTGGTAGAGGGGGAGACATTGCAAGCAACGGTGGCTAAAGCTGGCACAATGGATGCGGAAACGTACAAAACGATCATCAGCCGCAAAACGGCCAGTCTATTTGAAGCAGGTGCTGAAATGGGCGCACTGCTCGCCAATGCAGACGATGCTGTCGTTCAAGCGTTGATCAGCTACGCCCACAATCTCGGTCTCACTTTCCAAATCGTGGATGATATTTTGGACATTGTGGGCGATCCTGAAAAGATGGGTAAAGAGGTTGGCTTAGATTTAGCCCAAACGCGCGGCGTGATGGCGGCGGAGGGGATAGATGGCGCAGCTCCCATCACCAGCACGGAGACGGAAGATGTACAGGAGATGATCGCCCAATTACGCGATTCAGGCGCGGTGGAAATCGCACGGATGCAAGCGGTCGAAGTCGCCAATCGTGCGCGTACCGCCTTAGACCTCGTCGCTGAGTCACCCGCTAAAGAGGCGTTGCTCACGCTCGTTGATATGGTGATGGATCGGGATAAGTAGACAACCCTCCTCTATGTTAAAAAAAAACGGCCGTTACTGAGAGGTAACGGCCGTTTTCTGTTTCATGCACCCCATTTCCTAATCTGGATAACCAAAAAAGAATGATCCGCAGATTTCGCAGATTGATGCAGATAAAAACATTCAATCTGCGCCAATCTGTGGGCAATTCCTTGTACATGGTACAAGAATATCACTGATAAGTACTAAATAATATCACACCCGCCAGCCAAGCACGCTAACTCCTGCGCTGCCGTCGTCGAATCTTCCTCCTCATACCGATAAATCTTGGAAAAATCAATAACAGGGAACGCTTCGGCCAACTGCCCATACTCCTCTTTGCTGATTTCAGCATACGGCATCTGGTCATATTGCGCGTCATACGAAGGCAAGAACGCCATCCCGCCAATTTTGTCCTGATTTGTCCAAATCCATTTGATCAAATCCAGCACTTCGCTGCCGTTATAGGTGATGGTTACGCTGGGATTATGCTCAGTGTAATTAACTTTGTTTTGCAGCCAGTAGGCGCACTGTTCTAAGGCGGTGCGGCTGTTGCGGGTAACGGCTGTTTCTGGTGATTTCATGGGGAAATGGATAACCCATGTATTAGCCGTCTCCCGCGTCTGCCCATTTTCAGGATCCATCGGCACACCCGCATCACGCAGCACCTTATACACAGGCGTATGCGTTCCCACACGGATATTCCGCACATAATATGGAGACCATCGTGCATGAAGCCCAGAGGAAGAGTTCAACAATTGGGACGAATTGCCCGACGGCTTCACACAAGTTGTCGAAGTGGATTGATTGATATCCAGCAACGCCGCCATCTCCCGATTCGTTTTGACAACGACCTCACGTAACGCCGATTGAATATCAGGGTCCTGCGCGGCTGGGCTGTCCATCTGCCCATTCAAATCCACGCCCAACAGCCGCTCCTCAACACAATTCTCCTTCCATTTTGACCGTAAACCGGGAAAATGAGTCGCCATCCCTTGAATACTGCCGATGATAGCCGCCAATTCCACCTTTTCACTCAATGTTTCCAGCGTATCTTCTGGACGAGCGACGGCACTGGTCAGGTTGCAGAATTGGTACGGGCGCAAAATAATCTCCCCACAATTATGCACATACAGCCCGTTCGCATCGAACGCATGAACGTCGGGGATGGTGCAATCATACACATCCTCATGCCCAATCAGGATGATGGATTTGACGTGGGCGGTGAAACGTTCACGATTTGGTGTGCGGCGGTAAGCGGTCAGTTTATCCGACAATTGGAATGCTTTACTGGGGTCAGAAAAGCCGACGCGCTCTTGATAAACGTGCAAATTATCGTTAGAAATGACCAATTCATGTTGCGCTTTTGTCCAATACTCCTTCAAGCCGCCGTGTCCATCAGGCAGCAACTGATAACCAGCATCCCGACGGTTTTGGTAGATACTGCTAACGATACCTAAGCGCAGCAACATCCGCTGCACCGCTTGTAACAGTTCCAAATTGGATTGGGCAAGGCGCACGCTAATCCCCTTTTCCTGTTCGCCAATCACCGTGCCGTCAGCATCAAACAAACCGCGCAGGAAGCCGCCATAAAACGTGCTGGATGTCTGTTCAATTTCTGGCGTGACCGTTTTGTGTCCAGCGACGATGCCATATTTGGCCGAAACATCACCTAATCCAGTTGAAGCCAATTGCCAGAATTTGTTTGCATGATTCCACACAGGCTGCAAATCAGTGCGGGCTGGTACGCTACCAACGAGAACGGCGTGTGCCTGTTCTACCGTCGTCTGACTATGTTCGCCCCAAAAGCGCAGGATGGCTGCATCTTTTTTGGCTACGTTTTTATAGTGGGCAAAGGTGCCATCGCCGACCAACATGCCCAACAGCCAAGCGACGGACGCGCCGTGATCATCTGCATCCCACGCTGTGTCGCGCTGATTGTGCAGGCGAATCATGTCGCCAGCAGTTAAATCTTCTACATTTGTCCACGCCGTTGTCTGCTTTTTGCGTGTTTGGGCAGTCACTTGCAAGATGGGATGGTCAGCAGTGGCTTCGATCGTGTATCCTTCGACAGTTTCCAATAGGTAGATAGGTTTGTTGCCTGTGTAAAAGAAGCCCCCCTCAGTTGACGGGTAACTTTCGCCGTCGATCAGAGCGTTGAAAGGCTGCTCGATGAGTTCGGCAACTTGGGATGGTCCTTGCGCGGTCATTACCCATGTGTTGGCGGTGACGCACGGATTTGTGCCAAAATCGGCCGCTTTTCTTCGTGCAGGACGGCCGTTTACCGCCGCCCTTCGATTGAAAATGCCCGGTTCCCCCTTGCCCGTTTCAACCATGTCAAGCACAAAGCGGGTTATTTCCGTCTGGCTCAACTCGCGCTCCGGCCAAACTGCTGAATTATTAGCGTTCCATCGTTGTGCATTTTTGAGCCAAAAATCACCATCTTTGCAATGCAGCATCTCTTTATCATCATAATCAAAGAGCGAAATCATCGCTGTGCGCCGAACGCCGCCCGAAACGGCCGCATCCCCGACCGCGCACATAATGTCATGCCCGTCTAACGGCCGTAAAAAGCCGCCCTGCCGCGACATAATCAATGTGCGTGTAAAATCCAACATTTTACGCAGCGGTTCTGGGCCGGATGCCCGTCCCCCTTTGACCCGCAATGCCGCCCCAGCAGGCCGCACCTCAGAGTAGTCGAATAAGACATCTTCACCAGCAAACCACGTCTCGATACCCACGCGCACCGCTTCTGCCCATCCTTCTGATGAATCTGGAACCACAAATGTGGAGGCGGGTTTGCCCGATTGCCGCGCAATACGGGGGAACTGCTCTATATACCGCCGCTCGACAGAGTATCCCACGCCGCAGCCGCTCATGGAGATAATCAACGCCTCCACAAATGAATCAACGCTGTCTACCGGCATGTATGAGCAGTTGTAGATGGCGACATTATTGCGCCGTGCCGCCGGACCGGCCATCGCCAACAAACGCATAGACGGCATCACTTTCATATTCAAAATTCCCAAACGAATCTGTTCATATATCGCCGCTGGCAGGCGGAACTCCGACAACTCTTTCAAAAAATCTATCGCCCGATTGACCGTTTCCAGCCACGTTTCGCGCCGTCTTAAATCGTAATTGAAGCGGGAATACTTGTCATAAAATTGGAATTTTTGCAATTGCGTAGGGAAATAATCAGCCGATGCGGCGAACGCATCCCGTACATCATCGGGAACAGGGCGGGTTGTCCGCATTTTGGCATGCTCGGCACGGTATAAAATATAATGTTTTGCCCCTTCATATTCGCCAGCTGCTTGCAAGACGATCTCAACAATGTCTTGCACCCCTTCAACGGTGGGCAAGTCATATTTGGCGGCAACGACATTGCCAATTTGATGGGTCAACTCTTCGACAGGGGTGGATGGCTCGATCCCTTCGCTGACAAAACATTTGTTCAACGCTTGTTCTATGCGTTCCAAATCGAAGGGGACAAGACGGCCGTCCCGTTTAACAATCTGCTTGGGCATCGCCACCTTAAAGTAGACGCTGCTGGCATCTAACGCTTGTTTTCCATTTTTCACCGCCTTTTTCGACGGCATAACTGCCTCTAATTCACTTTTCGATACTATATCGCTCACAAATATCTCTCCATGCGAAGTCGCAGCATGGTTCAGTTTACGCGAAATGATCGTTACAGTTTGAGGGCGCGGCCTTATGCCCGCCCAATATCGCACCAACTGTAAAGATGAGTTTCTCCATTTTGAACCATGTCGAAGTTGCGAAGCTGGCAGCGTAAGCGATGCAGGCGATGTAGATAAAATGATAAGCATTTCACAATCCTTATTCGTAACTACTCAGCTATGTATCTTCTCAAAATTTCGGGGAGACTTGACAGGTTTTCTATAATATTCTCGTGTAAAACGCGAGACTCTTATGAAACCTGTCAAGTCTTTGCCCCAATTTATTGAGATGTTACTCAGCTATTGTCTAAATTAATCACAAAGACGCGAAGAACACAAAGTTTTTTAAGATTTTACCTGTGATCTTTGCTTCTTTGTGATGAAATAATTGATAGGCTGAGTAGTTACCCTTATCCTACTATTTCGCCACTCCACCACTCTGCCGCCTCGCCCCTTTGCAGCTCGCGCACTACTCGTTTAATAAACGCTCAATCTCTTCTTGAATTGAATCTAAATCTTGTAATCCCAGATAAACGATGGCGTACCGAATGTAGGCCACTTCATCTAGCTCTTTCAATTTTTTGATGGCTAAATCGCCAACGATACGGCTTTTCACCTCTGCACTTCCCATCTGTTGCAACTCGGCTTCAATCTCACCAGCGATGTTTTCGATGGCGGCGGCTGAAATCGGCCGTTTTGCACAAGCGACCCGCAAACCAGCCAATAATTTATCGCGCCTGAACTCCTCACGGGTGTTATCCTTCTTTATCAGCAGTGGGGTTGCCAATACGGGGAGTTCATAAGAGCTGAATCGTTCACCGCAGTTGCGGCATTGACGACGGCGGCGTGTACCGCCTCGTTTATCATGATTCGTCTCCAGAACTCGCGTGCGCGGTTCTTCACAATATGGACATTTCAAGGGGAAACCCTCCTTAGCACATTCCTGTGCAGGCTGTAATAAGTACACTGTTTCAAAAATAAGTTATTTTGGACTACGCACCATATATGGGGGCATTATTGTTTCCACTGTCTGCATATGGTGTCAAGAGGCGAGATTATAGCACTGCCATTCAGTAGAAGCAAGGGAATGTGGCATGAAAATTTGGCGATTGCAATCGCCAAATTTGGATATTGATTGCACAGATGAACACAGATAAAAAGATTAAAATCAGTGAAATCAGCGTGATCGGTGTCCAATTTCACAACAAGATCAAGGCAATTTTGCATCTTCTCAAAAAGGTGGGGGCATGAGTACAACGGATTGGGAAAAGAACAGATTTACTCGACTGACGCAATTTGTTCCTTCCTTAATTTATTGTACTCACCCCGAAATATTGAGAAGATACGCAATTTTCGTATCTTCTCAATATTTCGGGGACAAGACTTGACAAATTTCATCAGCACTTTATTTTACACGAGTACTATTAGGAAAATTTGTCAAGTCTCCCCAGAATACTGAGAAAATACCAATTTTCTGTATAAGAGCGGGAAAATAGCGGCCTTTCTGTCTTTTCTCAAACGCCATCATATGCGATATGATATTCAGATATATTCATCTTGGGCGACGCAACTGGTCGTTTCCCACTATATCAAAGGAGTCTATGAACCAACAAAAAGATGTTATCGTGATTGGCGGCGGCATGATCGGCGTTTCGACCGCGTATTATTTGGCACAACAAGGGCGGTCAGTGACGATTCTGGAAAAAGGTGCGGTCTGTTCTGGCAGTTCGCACGGGAACGCAGGGTTGATCGCCAATGGGTACACCATCCCAACGGCCGCTCCCGGCGTTCTTGCTCAAGGGTTAAAATGGATGCTCGACAAGGAAAGCCCGTTCTTCATCAAGCCCCGTTTTGATTTGGAGTTGATGCGTTGGATATGGAAGTTTCGCGGCGCGTGCAATGAAAAGCAAATGCGCCGAGCGATTCCTATTATAAAATCGCTGGGGCAGGGAAGTCTCGATTTGTTCGACAAATTACTCATTGACGAGAAGATTGATTTTGCTTATGAGCGTAAAGGGCGGTTGCTGCTTTTCACCGATGAGAAGTATTTTGATAACTTTTTGCCCATCGTGGACCTTTTTCGTGATGAGTATGGGATGGACTCGATCTTATTAGATGCGGCTGGCGTGCGCGAGATGGAGCCGAATATCCAACCCGCTGTCACACACGGAATTTATGCGACTGAGTACGCCCATCTTCTCCCTGACCGTTTGGTGCATGAGTTGGCGCGGGTTGTCAAAGAGAAAGGGGTGGAGATTATGACGAACACGGCCGTTACTCATTTTAGAACTGCCGGGCAAAAAATCACAGAGGTCGGGACGGCGAAGGGGATGTTTGAACCGAAAGAGGTTGTGCTGGCGGCGGGCGCGTGGTCGCCGCTTCTCGCCCATCAATTAGGGGTGCAGATCCCCATCCAGCCGGCCAAAGGGTTCAGCATTACGTATAAACGGCCGTCTACAGCCCCCATCCATCCGCTCTCCCTATCCGAACGCAAAATTGCGGTCACCCCCATGGGCGACTATTTGCGCGTCTCCAGCACTTTAGAGCTGGCGGGATACGATCCATCCATCAATCAGCGACGGGTGGCGGCGTTGCGTCGGCATGTGCGTGAGTATCTGCCTGTTGTAGAAGAGTGGAAGGAAACGGCCGTTTGGTCGGGATACCGCCCATCAACCCCAGACGATCTGCCCATCATCGGGCGCAGCAATGCGTATGAAAACTTGACGCTGGCGACAGGACATGGCACGCTGGGCATCACGCACGGCTTGGTTACGGGGAAATTGGTATCGGAAATTATGGAGGGGAAACGGCCGTTTATCGATCTAGCCCCATTCCGTCCAGAGCGATTTTGAGATTTGAGAGAGGGGGACGATTGCAGGCTCGTCTTTTACAGAGACATGGTTCATCTTACGCAAGATGATTTTTACACGTTGAGGGCGGGCACAAGGCCGTGTCCCTTTATGGCTGCCCAATCGCGCAACAACTGTAAAGAGGATTCACCCTAATTTGAACCATGTCTTTACAGAAAATGGAGTTGATCTTGTTTTGAAAGTGGACACTGATCACACTGATTGCACCGATTTTTATCTGTGTTCATCTGTGCAACCAATGTCCACTTTTCCATCTCACTTCACTTTGACTTCGATACGACGCGGCTTGACAATTTCTGCCTTCGGTACGGTTAACGTTAATAGACCAAGATCGTAATCAGCTTCGATTGCATCAGCGTTTACCGTCAGGGGGAAGCGGATGCTGCGTTTGAAACTGCCATACCGACGCTCGCGCATGTGATAGCGCACATTTTCCTCATCTGCACCGCTGGAAACTTCGCCTTCGATGGTGAGCATATCATCCTCCATCGTGATCTCGATGTCGTCGGGGCTGATACCGGGTACGGAGGCGACAATGCGGTACGCATCTTCATCTTCGGATACATCAAGGGCGATGGTGAGATTGTGGCGCATATGCGGCTGTGCCGCTTCGCGCTCAAAAAGCCGTTCAAATTCGTTAAACAAAGTATTGGGGTTTACACGCATTAATGCTGTCATTTCTATTCTCTCCTTACATCTTTTTGGAAGATGAACCATTTCTTAATTATATTTTTATATTTTTTCTTTTATGTATCTGCTTTTTGCCGATATATTTAGAAGTATAGAACGTATCTTCTCAATAAATCGTGGACAAGAGTTGACAAATTTCATCAGCACTTTATTTTACGCGAGTACCATTAGGAAAATTTGTCAAGTCTTCCCAGAACACTGAGAAGATACTATAGAACGGCCGTATTAGAAGAAAATATACGCCGCGTAAGAAATGCCTTAATGTTGTGTAAGAAATATATTAGCGCAAAAACAACCCCTTTCCAGCATCATCTTATATGTCCGCGCGAAATTGTCCGCAGATTTCGCCGATTAGCACAGATTGAATCTTTTTATCTGTGTTCATCTGTGCAATCCGTGTCCAATTTTAGAGCAAGCACCATCTTGACATATCGCTGAAACTTTATCTATACTGTATATGAAAAGTTTGGATATGGTTCGTTTTTGGTAACCACTTAGCCGTTGTCCAAATTAGCCACAAAGACACAAAGAAAAAGACACAAAGAACACGAAGTTTTCTAAGATTTTCTTTGTGATCTCTGCTTTTTTGTGGTGAAATAATTGATAGGCTGAGTAGGTACCATTTTTGATGAAATGATTTTTGCACTTTTTGGACGACCCAGCGGGTCGCCCCTACGATTCCCTCCTGTAGGGGCGATTCGCTGAATCACCCAACACAAGATAAATTGTAAAGACGATTTGCCCAATTCTGAACCGTGCCAAAGTTTGTAATACGTTTTTTGCAAGCAGCAGGTTTACACTGCTTGTGCTTGCGATTTCTCAAAGGAGCTGAAAATGAACAAGAAATTAAATATCAGTGGAATACTTTATTCGATTTTGTTTTTGATGATGGGGATAACGGCCGTTTCCGCTTCTCCGCCATCCCAAATCAACACAAATCCGCCCGCCGAGCCGGTCAAACTCATCTTCATCCATCATTCTTGCGGTGAAAATTTGTTGACCGATGGAAATGGGGATTTAGGGCGCACGCTGGCCGATAATAACTATTTTGTCAGCGACAGTAATTACGGTTGGGGGCCGGATGGCATCGGCGACCGCACCGACATCACCGATTGGCCTGAATGGTTCGTCGGCCCCGATAGCGGCCATTATATGGATGCCGTCTTTAACGAAAGCGGTCAAAACGCAGAGTATACACGCACATTTGCCGATCCCGGCGGGGAGAACGAGATCATCATGTTCAAATCCTGTTTCCCCAATTCCAATTTGGAGGGCAGCCCCGACGATCCGCCCCAGCGCGGTGACGGGCTGACAGTGGGCAATGCAAAAGCGATTTACAACGAGCTGCTGATCGCCTTCGCTGCCCATCCCGACAAACTATTCATTGCCGTCACCGCGCCGCCGGTGCAAGATTACAGTTACGCCCATAATGCCCGCGCCTTCAACAGATGGTTGGCGACGGAGTGGCTGCAAGGGTATGAGGGCAGCAATGTGGCTGTTTTTGATTTCTACAATGTTCTCACAGGAGTAGAAAATCATCACCGCATCCATGATGGCGCGATCCAATACATCACCGATCAAGGGGAAGATGTTCACGCTTACCCCAGCGACGATAATCACCCGTCCAGAGCCGGCAACCAGAAGGCAACGGCCGAATTTGTGCCGTTATTGAACTATTATTATCACCATTGGATGGACGCGGAAGCCGCGCCGCAATCAGAAGAGACCGTTGTTGAGGCGGCAGATGCTGAAGAGGCCACTGACGAAGAGGCCACCGACGAAGCGGCAGTTGACGCAGAGGTAGCAAGCGAGCCAGAAACGGTTGAAGAGGCCGAGCCAGCGGCAGAGGTAAAGATGGAAACGGCCGTTTCCGCCATCGTTTTCGATAATTTTGACGATTGTAACGAGAATTGGCAGGCGGATGCCGCCGAAGAATCAATGCTCACTTGCCGCGAGGATACAGGCGAACTGTACAGCGACTCAACAGGAATGTATATCAATTACGATGTAGCCGAGTATAGTTGGGCAAATTGCAATAGAATAAATGACACGCCGCAAGATTTGAGCGGCAAAGACGGCTTAACATTTTTTCTCCATGCCAAAGAGATTGGGCAAATTATCTTCACTGGATTTATGGAAGATGCGAATGGTGAACTGCTGATTTTTGAGTATTACGCCGAAACGACAGAAGAAGCGATAGATGGCTGGCAGCAGATTGATCTGTCATGGGCGCAATTGGTCGAACCAGAGTGGCAGGGCAGCGGCTTGCTCTTTGATCCCGCCGCCGTCAGGGGGATCGCGCTCGCTTTTAATGGGGATAACGGCCGTAATCAAGGTGAATTATGGGTAGATGAGATACGTTTCTTATCCGACACTCCCGCCCCAGAAATAATCGCCACAGAAGCCGCTCCCGTCGAAGAAGCGTCACCAGTAGCGATTGAACAGCCAGAGGAAGAGGAGGATGAGGGGGACAGCGGCCGTTTCGCGCTCTGTCCCACGTCAATGACGATGGGATTGATGGCGATGGTTGCGGCCGTTTGGGTCACGACATCGGGCAAACGGCATAGAAGTTGAACATCCATGCGCAATAAGTGCCTGTCACCTGCAAGGTGACTGGCACTTTGGCTTACGCAGATATGCCGCCTAAATCGATTTGCATCTTCAACATCATTAAATTATTTTGCACAACCTCACTATTGGGATGGTCTGCCCCCAATTTGGCCTTAAAAATGGCGAGGGCGCGTTCGTAATAAGGTACAGCTTCCTCATATTTCCCCATTGATTCCAGCAATCCGCCCATGTTGTTGAGGCTGGCGGCAACGTCCGGATGGTCGGGGCCGAGTTGCTCTTCTTTGATGGCAAGGGCGCGGGTGTAAAACGGCCATTACGGCCGAAAACCATCAAATCAAAATCCGTTACCCGAATTTGGCGCACCTTGATCGGGTGGCGTTGCAACGGTATTTGGGCGCGGACGTGCGTGTCAGTCGTGAGGCTATCTGGCTTTCGCAATCGATGGGGACGCGGGAGTGGAAGGTCGCGCTGGTGCAGGTGTTTGAGTGGTTGGAAGCACGGTAATACGGTAGGCGTAGGCTCAGCAAAAAATACCTGATAGTTTTTTTGAACCCTGTCAGGTATTTTTTTGCCTATTGACATGACACAACTCTTAGTCTACCATATGTTATATATAACATATGGTAGTAAGAAGTCAGGCTTTTGCAAAAAGCCTGACTTCTGGAATTGGAGAACAACATCATGTCAATAAAATATGTAATTCTTGGGTATATCAGTTGGAAACCAGCGACAGGGTATGATCTAAAACGAATCATTGCTGATTCGGAGATTCTGCATTGGTCGGCAAATAACAACCAGATTTATCGTGGGCTGGTTGATTTGCACAAGGCAGAATGGGTAAGTAAAGAGGTGGTGCAACAAGATGGGTCGCCATCGCGTCATATTTACACCATCACCCCCGCAGGGCGCGAGGCGTTGGCGGCGTGGGTGCAGGAGACACCCGAAGCTCCACAACAGCGTAAGGCGTTTTTGATGCAATTGCTGTGGGCGGATGATGTAAAGACGGCCGTTTTACAAACCCTTCTCGATCAATATCTGGATGCGGTGGGGAGCAAACTGTTTATGTTGCGGGCGCAGGCGGATCGCAAGCCCGATCAGCCAGATATGAATGAGCGGTCACAATATCTGTGGAACATGGTTTATCGCAACGCGATTGCCACCTATGAGATGGAATTGGATTGGATTCGTCAGGTGCGGCAGGAATTGGGTGAGCTGGGGAAGAAGCGGGGGCGCAGCAGCAGATGAGCCGCATTCCCCCAAACTTGGAGATAAAAACGGCCGTTGTTATAATCCCCCGTTAATTTTCAAATAAAAAGCTAGAATGAGAAGAGTGAACGGCCGTTAAGCCATTCACTCTTTATTTTTGTAAAAAAGCATGAAACTATCTGTCATTATCTGTTGCTATAACGAAATTGCCACCATTGAGGAAGTGATCGCTAACACCCAAGCCGTTCAACTCGGCGGCGATTGGGAACGCGAAATTCTTGTCGTGGACAACTATTCGACCGATGGCACGCGGGAACTGTTGCAACAAATTGACGATCCTGAAATTCATACCGTTTTCCATGAGCAAAATCTGGGCAAAGGGATGTCCATCCGCACTGGAATCGGGGCGATGGAAGGGGATTATTTCATCATTCAGGATGCGGATGCGGAGTACGACCCGGCCGAACATTCAAAATTTTGCCGCAAGGTGGAGGAGACGGGGACAACGGCCGTTTTCGGTTCCCGCGTCTTGGGCGGCGATGTGCATTATGAATATGCCCATGCGTATGTGGGGGTGAAAGTGCTGACGGCCGTTACTAATTTCCTCTTCGGCGGCCATCTCACCGATGTCGCCACCGCCACCAAAATGGTACGCGCCGATGTTGCCAAATCGCTCAATCTCACCACCACCGACTTCAACCTCGACTTTGAACTGCCCGACAAAATCCTGCTCGCCGGACATGAAATTCTGGAAATTCCCATCAGCTACAACCCGCGCACCTACGCCGAAGGCAAAAAGATCAAAACATCCGACGGCATAAAAGCGTTAATTACCATGTGCCGTGACCGTCTCGGCCTATCAGGAGGAGTGCTGAAAAGCAATGGATAATTGATAATGGAGAATGAATAATTATCCATTTTCCATTATCAATTATCCATTAAAATTATTATGAACATAACCATCACCGGCTCCATCGCCTACGATTACCTTATGACCTTTCCCGGCCGTTTTGCCGAGATTATTTTACCCGACCAATTGCAGAATCTAAGCCTTAGCTTTTTGGTGGATTCGATGGAAAAACAGCGCGGGGGAACTGCGCCGAACATCGCCTACACCTTAGCTTTATTGGGCGGTAATCCAGCCATCATGGCAACATCTGGGCAGGATTTTAACGAATATCGCGCTTGGCTGGAGGATAAAGGGGTGAACACCGTCCCCATCGTTGACATTGAGAATGAGTATTGCGCCTCATTCTTTGTCAATACCGACCTTGATCAAAACCAGATCGCTAACTTTTACGCGGGGGCGATGGCACACGCTGCCCAACTAAACTTCGCCCAAAACGCGCCCGACACTGCCCTCACCATCATCTCCCCCAACGCGCCCGACGCGATGACGGCATACATTAACGAATGTAAACGGGACAACATCGCCTACATTTACGACCCCAGCCAACAAACCATCCGCCTCAGTGGCGAAGAATTAGCACATGGATTGGATGGTTGCTTCATGCTGACCATCAATGAATATGAATTCAGTCTCATCATGGAACGCACGGGGTTTAGCGAAGAGGAAATCAAAGAAAAGGCGGGCGCAATTTTGGTGACGAAAGGGAAAGAGGGATCATGGCTGTGGGCAAACGGCCGTTCCCATCACATCCCCGTCGTCCCGCCCCAAAAGGTGGTTGACCCCACCGGCGCGGGCGACGCATTTCGCGGCGGCCTCTTGCGCGGCATCCAACTCGGTCTCGATTGGGATGTTGCGGGGCGGATGGGCGCACTCGCCGCCACCTACGTTCTCGAACAGATGGGAACCATCAATCATAGCTATACAAAAGAACAGTTTATCAGCCGCTACCGTCGCCATTTCGACGACGCTGGCGCATTAGACCAATTACTTTAATTGTCATTCCCGCGTAGGCGGGAATCCACATCCCCAAAGGGATGGATACCTGCCTTCGCAGGTATGACAGCGTAGAACAGGAGATTAGAATGGAATTCGATATTAAAAATGTGAAACTCGCTCCCGGTGGTCGTCACCGTATGGAGTGGGCTGGAAATGAAATGGCCGTGTTGCAAGGGCTGAAAGAAAAATTTGGAACAGAACGGCCGTTTGCAGGCATTCGTGTTGGGGCGACGATGCACGTCACCTCCGAAACCGCCAATCTGATGGTCGCATTGCAGGCTGGTGGCGCAGACGTGGTTTTGTCTGCCAGCAACCCGCTCAGCACCCAAGATGACATCGCCGCCGCCCTCGTCAGTTACTACGAAATCCCCGTCTACGCCCTCAAAGGGGAAGATATGGATACGTATCACAGACACATCAACGCCGTGCTTGACCACAAACCGCATATCATCATGGATGATGGTGCCGATTTGGTCAGCACCCTGCACTCCTCCCGCCGCGACGTATTGCCCGGCGTAATCGGCGGCACGGAAGAAACCACCACTGGCATCGTCCGCCTTAAAGCAATGGCAAAAGATGGCGCATTAGAGTTCCCGATGATGGCTGTCAACGACGCGATGACCAAGCATCTGTTTGACAATCGGTACGGCACAGGCCAATCCACAATGGACGGCATTCTGCGTGCCACCAACGTCCTGATTGCTGGCCGCGTCATCGTTGTCGGCGGCTACGGCTGGTGCAGTCGCGGCATCGCCATGCGTGCCAAAGGGTTGGGCGCAAACGTCATCGTCACCGAAATCGATCCGCTGAAAGCGTTGGAAGCAGTCATGGACGGCTTCCGCGTCATGCCGATGATGGAAGCCGCGCCACAGGGCGACATCTTCGTCAGCGCGACGGGTGACATGCACGTTTTGGACGGCCATCACATCGCGGCGATGAAAGATGGGGCGATGTTAGCTAACTCTGGTCACTTTGATATTGAAATCAACAAAATCGCATTGCAGGATATGGCGGTCAGCGAGCCAAAGCGTGTGCGCGAATTTGTGGAACAGTTCACGATGGAAGACGGCCGTCGTATCAATCTGCTCGGTGAAGGCCGCCTCATCAACCTCGCCGCCGCCGAAGGCCATCCCGCCGCCGTGATGGACATGAGTTTTGCCGGCCAAGCGATGGCTGCCCGTTATTTGGTCGAGAACAAAGAGACACTGACCAATAAAGTCCACTCCGTCCCCGCCGTTATCGACGAAGAGATCGCGGCCATCAAATTGGCCTCTATGGGCATCAGCATTGATACGTTGACTGATGAACAGGTGAATTATCTGAATTCGTGGGATATGGGAAGCTAAACAGGTTTGCAGGTGAACTTTGTTTGAGAATAGTCAGCTCTGAATGGGCTGGCTATTTTTTTATAAAACGGCCGTTTTCCGCTGTTTTTGAGGCATAAATGATTATGGTATACTCGTAGGAATAGAATTTAGTGAGCTGGAGTCAGCTCTGGTAATTGAGGAAAGAAAGAGGAAAAATGGCTAAGAAAAGAAAGCGTCGTTCAGGAAAAAGAGAACTAAAACAGACCCATCAACAACAGAAAAAGGCTGAATCAGAAGCAAATGTGACTACATGGAGTCCGTTGAAGATTGCGGCTGTGGTGGTTGGTATTGTTATTGTATTGAGTATGTTGCTGTCCCCATTGCTGGCTGGCGGGGGATTTTAGAGGAAAACGGCCGTTGGGCGCAATCTGGATAAAATAGACATTGTTGGAATTAAAGAGCAAGCTGTTTAATTCCAACAATGTCTATTTTTTTGTAACTACTTAGGAATGAAGATTATTTAAGCTGCGCCAAAAAGTTCAACTTCTCATAGAAGTTGAACTTTTAGTTCCGCACTGCGGCGGCAAGGGAGGGGAAACGGCCGTTGCTGAGTCTCACGCAGAATATAAAGCAGGGTAGCCGTTTGTATGCGCGTGTTCTGGGGGCGCAGGTGACGATTAGTGAACAGTTGAATCATCTGTTTGTGGCGAGTGGGGAGTGAATTTAAAAGTCGGGCTTTTTCCAAAAACCCGACTTTTTGCATGTTGCAAACTATAGTTTGCACTGTATACTGAGAGCATGACTACTTACACAACATTTGATGATACTGTTGTCAATTATTTCAAGGAACATCCAGAAGAAATTGATGATTTTGTGACTGAGATATTTGATGATTATGCGGAAGATGGCGATACTGCCGTTCTGCTTTCCGCATTGCGTATTATTGCCCGTGTAGAGGGTGTTTCCAGCATTGCAGAGCGGGTCAAGATGAGCCGGCAGGGTGTGCAAAAGGCGTTATCGGCTAATGGCAATCCCCGTCTCGAGAGCTTTATGGCGATTGTTCGGGCGATGGGGTATCAGTTTGTTCCGCAGAAAATTGGAAATCCAACACGACCATCAATGATTGGCTCGTCGTCGCATCAAATTGCAAATATGATGGATGAAGCGGGTGTAACGCTGACTGACTTGCTTGAAGATTTACCTAAAATACGCGAGGAGATTTATCGGGAACGATTGATTGAACGGGAAACGGCCGTTGCTGAGTCTGGTGCAGAATATCACGTTAAATAATAAATAATTTCATGAACAAAATCGCAATAATCGGCATATCAACCCTTTTCCCTGATGCAGAAACACCCGCCCAGTATTGGCAGAATCTGCTCGCCAAAAAAGATTCACGCTCAACGGCAACGGCCGTTACCACACCATCCATCAAATATCAGGTGAAACATGAATGATAACGAATTATTGCTCCTCCTGCATGACATAGAATCAGATCGAGTAGAGCGAAAATCTTCCTTCAAAAGTGTCAAAGAGGAAATACGTCAAAACATCTGCGCGTTTGCTAATGATTTACCGAACCATCAACAGCCTGGCGTGCTATTCATTGGCGTAACGGATGATGGTAGATGTGCTGAACTTGATATTACAGATCAGCTACTACTCACCCTGTCCCAATATCGTGACAACGGCAATATCATTCCTTTTCCCACCATGACCGTGCAAAAGCGCACGCTGGATGGGTGTGAATTAGCCGTCATTGTCGTTGAACCATCTCACGCGCCGCCTATGCGTTATCGCGGGCGTGTTTGGGTGCGCGTTGGGCCGCGCATTGCCATCGCTTCACCAGATGATGAGCGACGGCTCGCTGAAAAACGACGCTCGAAAGACATCTCCTATGATTTACAACCCGTTTACGCCGCTACAGTAGAGGATTTAGATTTAGAAACATTTAGGCGTATTTATCTACCAGCGGCCGTTTCTTTTGAAACATTACAAGCAAATAACCGCCCCATCGAATTACAACTAGCCTCATTACGCTTTACAACACCCGACAATGCCCAAACGCCGACCGTTTTAGGCATTCTGACCGTCGGAAACAGGCCGCGAGATTTCTTGTATGGTGCATATGTGCAATTTGTGCGCGTCAATGGCACAGAAGTCACTGATCCCATTATCAATCAAAAACAGATAGATGAGCCGCTGCCAGATTTGTTGCGCCTGCTTGATGACCTGATTGAGATCAATAGCACAGTCTCCTCTACAATTATTGGAAATCCGATTGAAAACAAAAGATACGATTACCCCATTGAGGCATTGCACCAAATCATACGCAATGCTATTTTGCACCGTATATATGAGTCAAATGCGCCCGTGCGTATCAATTGGTTTACAGATCGTATAGAAATATACAGCCCTGGCGGGCTGTTTGGAGAAGTGAATAGAGATAATTTCGGCAGTGGTGTAACCAGTTATCGAAACCCACATATCGCAGAAGCGATGAAAAATCTTGGTTACGTGCAGCAATTTGGATTTGGTATACCAATCGCCGAAAAACTGCTCAAAGAGAATGGCAATCCGCCGCTTGAATTCCAAATTAGAGACAATAACATCCTTGTTATTGTGAGGAACGCATTATGACCGCGCCTATCGTTGCTTTTTTTAATAATAAAGGGGGTGTTGGCAAAACATCGTTGGTTTATCACCTCGCTTGGATGTATGCTGACACAGGGAAGCGGATTATAGCGGTTGATCTTGACCCACAATCAAACTTAACTTCATTTTTTCTGACTGATGAACAAATTGAACAAACATGGAAGGATAAGAATAGTCCAAACACTATTTTTCGCTGTATTCAACCATTGATCAAAGGTATTGGCGATATTCTTGAGCCCGATTTGATTGAGGTGGAAATCGAGAGTGTTAGCTTGGTTTTACTAGCGGGTGATTTGACGTTATCTGAGTTTGAAGATGATTTGGCAACGGTTTGGCCTGAATGTGCTGATGGTCGTGAACGTGCTTTCCGTGTCATGTCAGCCATTTGGCGCGTTATTCAAAAAGCAACTACCGACTATGAAGCCGATCTGATTTTGGTTGATATGGGGCCAAATCTTGGGTCAATTAACCGGGCTGTTATGATTTCAACCGATTACATCATCATCCCACTAGCCGCCGATCTGTTTTCTGTACAGGGATTGAGGAACTTGGGCCCCACCTTAAATAGATGGCGGCAACAGTGGCAAGAACGTGCGGTTAAGAACCCAGCCGTTGATTTAGAAATCCCAGCAGGCAGAATGCAACCGATGGGGTATATTGCCATGCTTCATGCGGAACGCCAAAGCCGACCGACAAAGGCGTATCAGCGTTGGCTGGCTCAAATTCCATCCGTGTATCAAGCTGAAATGATGGGTGAGATAAAAGATCCTCCTCCCACATTTGATAAAGACCCTAATCGACTTGGCACATTAAAACATTATCGCAGTTTAATGCCAATGGCACAGGAAGTGCATAAACCCATTTTTTACC
>WFSA01000253.1 GCA_015486215.1 Anaerolineae bacterium
CACTAACCACAATCCGCACCTCGCCCGCTTGCTTTTGCGCGAGCAGAAAATCCGCCAGCGGCTCGCGCAGGTGGCGGGCGATGAGGCGACGCAACGGCCGTGCGCCATACTGCGGCTGATCGTTCTGTGCCAAAATCCATTCCCGCGCTGGGCGGGTGATGTCTAAATCGATCCCCTGTCCAGCCGCCAACTTCAACTCCTTCTTCAACATCAAATCCAAAATTTTTGCCAGATCCTCGCCCGCGAGTTGATGGAACATGATCACATCATCCAGCCGATTGAGGAATTCGGGGCGCAGGAATGCGTGGACAGCTTCCATCGCCATCGCCCGCTCTTGCTCGCCGATGACGGGGACGAGCATGTGACGCGCCCCCAAATTGCTGGTCATAATCACCACCGTTTCGCTGAACGTGGTCGTCCGCCCCTGATTGTCGGTCAGCCGTCCTTCTTCCATCACTTGCAGCAGCACATCGAACACTTTGTTATGCGCTTTCTCGATTTCATCGAACAGGACGACGGTATACGGCCGTTTCCGCACAAAATTCGTCAACTGCCCCCCCTCCGCGTACCCCACATAACCGGGCGGCGCACCGATGAGCCGATTGACGCTCGCCTCCTCCTGATACTCGCTCATGTCCAAGACCAACATCGCTTTTTCGTCGCCGAACATGAATTCGGCCAACGCCTTCGCCAACTCCGTTTTGCCAACCCCGCTGGGGCCAAGAAAAAGAAACGAGCCAATCGGCCGTTTGGGAGCGCGTAAGCCGACGCGAGCCGTTTTGACGGCACGACTAACGGCCGTTACCGCCTCATCCTGCCCAATAATCCGCCGATGTAAAAGGTCGGCCATGTTTGCATATTTGGACTGCTCATCCTCGCCCAATTTTGTGATGGGGATGTTGGTCATTTGGCTGGCGGCGACCATCACATCATCGGGGCTGAGGGTGTTGTCGGCGGCGATGGCCGATGAAAACAGCGCATCTGCTCCCATTTTGACGAGGGCGCAGGCGCGGTTTGCCAGTTGCACGGCGGCGGCGGGCAGGGCGATGGATTTGAGGTATTGATCAGCGATGGAAACGGCCGTTTCCAACCCCTCGCGCGACACCCCAATCTCATACTCCTGCTCCAATCGCTGCTTGTGAAAAGCGAGCATGGCGACTGCCTCCGCCTTCGTCGCCGCTGGCACATCCAGCCGTTGCGTGTGTTGGCGGATGATGGGGTCTTGCACCAATTTGTTGTACGCGCCCGCCGTCGTTGTGCCGATGATGACCTGCTCATTGCCCAGCAACGCCTTCTGCAAATCGCGGCTCACCTGCTGTTTGAAGCGCGTCCGTAAGCGGTCGGCAAAGAAGCGTTCGACGCTTGGCACCAGCAAAACGCCGCCCGATGCGCGGCGCAATCCTGCCCGCATGGCGGCCAAATCATTTTCCAGCAGGGCGGTTTCGTTCATCGCCACCAGCGAGCGCAAATCGTCGCCCGCTTTGCCTTCGGCGATGAGTTGGGCGAGGCTGTACGCCAGCGTGCGCCGTCCCGCCCCCTCTTGCCCAACCAAAATGACGTGCCGTTTGGCGGACAGGGAGAGCAGACCGAGCAGGTCGCGCAGGAGGTCGATCCGTTGATAAACGGCCGTTGCCATCCCTTTTTTCGCCTCATCCACATAATCATGAATTAGCGGCGTGCCATCCTGTGCAATTTCACCCAGCAGGGCGATGATGGCGGCGGCGGAGACCCCCATTTTGTTCAGCACGCCATACGTCGTCACGCTCGGCTGCGCCATCGCCGCCAGCGCGTGGCCGCTGCCCGCCTTCAACTCCTCCCGCGATTGGGCGATGGATAACGCCTCATCCATGACGACGAGCATGTACTCATCGAGCGGTGCGTCTTTGCCGAAATCGTCGGTGAAATTGAAGTGTGCGTCGCGCCCTTTGTTGCTCCGCGCCATCATCTCCACGCGGCGGCTGAGATCGTCCCAATCGAAGCCGCGCTGCGCTTGCAGTTGGCGCAAAATCTGGTGGGCGACGCATTTGTCGTCGTCCATGAAGACGCGCAGCAGCAGTTGCGGCGTGAGCAGGCGGAGATTGTAGGTGGATTGTTGGGAAACGGCCGTTGTCATCAGCCGTGCCAGTTCAGAGGTGGGGATATTGGGGTTGAGTGTGTCCATCAGAATATGGTAGAAGGGAAAGCAAAATGTGGCAAGCCAAAACAAAAACCCGCCTTGAGAAAATCTCAAGACGGGCTTTCTACAGTCTACTATATCGGGCAATTCAGATGAGCGATTCGTTAAATCGCCCAAAATCACATTACCTACTCTTCAATATCATCATCAGTGATAGTGAATGCATCTGAGAAATACATCGTAGCCAGTTCATCCAACACTCCACTCGCCTTTAATTCAACCAAAGCAGCATTGAACGGCCCGACTAATTCGCTGTCAAGCGGGAAGACAAAACCAAGTTGGTCACTGGAGAGTGATTCGCCAATCAGTTCAAGAGCTTCTGCATTTACGCCAAGATACCCTTGTCCAGCGGTCTCATCCATCACAACAACGTCGATGTCGCCAGCAAGAAGAGCTTGCACAGCAAAGGGGAATTGCTCGAACGCTTCGATGCGGCCTTCGCCAAACAGGGCAGCGGCCGTTTCGTAATTTGTCGTACCAATTTGCGTACCAATCTTGAGGTCTTCATTAGCGATAAGATCATCGGCAGAAGCAAAACGATCTTCACCTTTGCGAACGAGGAAACGTTGATCGATGCTGATATATCCATCAGAGAACGCGACAACTTCGGCGCGATCTTCGGTGATGGTGATGCCGTCAGCAGCCATATCAAATTGACCATCAGCTACCGCTTGAATCATCCCTTCCCACGCTGCTTCAACGTAGACAGGAACACAGTTTAACATTTCGCACATCGTATCAATCGCATCATAATCCCAACCAGCCGGTTCGCCTGTTGCCAATGAGATGTAATTGAAGGGCAGATACGCATTTTCAACCGCGACAGTCACTTCCATACCTTCTAAGTCAGGAAGTTCAACCGCATAAGCACCATCACCAATATCATCGTAAGTGATTGTGAATGCGTCAGAGAAATACTCAGAAGAGAGTGCTTCTAATGTGCCATCAGCTTTGATGGCCGCAAGAGCGATGTTGAACGGTTCAACCAAGTCGCTACCGGGAGAGAATACGAACCCGAGTTGGTCGCCTGCAAGCGGCTCACCAATCAGTTCTAATTCGTCAGCGTTGACACCGAGGTACCCTTGTCCAGCGGTCTCATCCATCACAACAACGTCGATGTCGCCAGCCAACAAGGCTTGCACGGCGAAGGGGAATTGCTCAAACGCTTCGATGCGATCTTCGCCAAACAGGGCGGAAGCGGTTTCGTAATTGGTCGTACCAACCTGCGTACCAATTTTGATGCTTTCGTCAGCTAAAATATCCTCAGCGGAGGCAAAGCTATCTTCGCCCAAACGGACGAGGAAGCGTTGGTTGATGTTGATATAGCCATCGGAAAAGTCTACGATTTCGGCGCGGTCATCGGTGATGGTGATACCGTCGGCTGCCATGTCAAATTGACCATCGGCTACCGCTTGAATCATCCCTTCCCATGCAGCTTCAACATAGACGGGGGTACAGTTGAGCAGTTCACACATCACACCAATCGTATCATAATCCCAACCTGCGGGTTCACCTGTCTCTAATGAGATGTAATTGAAGGGCAAGTATGCGTTTTCTATGGCGACGGTTACTTCACGACCACCCAAATCAGGCATTTCAACCTCTTCTGCACCGTCATCACCATAAGCTCCGTCACCAATATCATCATAGGTGATGGTAAATGCGTCGGAGAAGTAGGCGGAGGATAATGCTTCCAATGTACCATCTTCTTTCATGGCAGAGAGAGCGGCGTTGAACGGTTCAACCAAGTCGCTGCCGGGAGAGAATACGAACCCGAGTTGGTCGCCTGCAAGCGGCTCACCAATCAGTTCTAATTCGTCAGCGTTGACACCGAGGTACCCTTGTCCAGCGGTCTCGTCCATCACAACAACGTCGATGTCGCCAGCCAACAAGGCTTGCACGGCGAAGGGGAATTGCTCAAACGCTTCGATGCGATCTTCGCCAAACAGGGCGGAAGCGGTTTCGTAATTGGTCGTGCCAACTTGCGTACCAATTTTGATGTTTTCGTCAGCTAAAATATCATCAGCGGAGGCAAAGCTATCTTCGCCCAAACGGACGAGGAAGCGTTGGTTGATGTTGATATAGCCATCGGAAAAGTCTACGATTTCGGCGCGGTCATCGGTGATGGTGATACCATCGGCTGCCATGTCAAATTGACCATCGGCTACCGCTTGGATCATCCCTTCCCATGCAGCTTCAACGTAAACGGGGGTACAGTTGAGCATTTCACACATCTTGTTGATGGTGTCATAATCCCAACCAGCAGGTTCGCCTGTTTCCAATGAGATGTAATTGAAGGGGAGGTATGCGTTTTCTACGGCGACGGTTACTTCACGGCCACCAAGATCGGGTAAACCACTCTCTTCATTTACGGCTGGTTCTTCAACGGCTTCGTCAACCTCTGGGGCGGCTTCTTCAACTTCTTCAGAAGCCTCCTCAGAAGTTTCTTGAACGGCTGTCTCTTCAACTGCCGTTTCTTCAGCAGGTTTATCCGCGCTGCCGCCACAAGCGGCAAGCGCAAACATTAACATTAATGCAAACAATAAGGGGGACAATTTTTTCAACATTCTCTCTTCTCCTTTTTTTGAGAATTACGGGCAATTTCATCATAAAACCGCCTCTATTTGTATCGCTGGGCATTCCAGCGATGAATCAAAGGTAATTATGGCACGCCTTCTTATGGTTGCAAGTTTACCAATGCGTTATCAGCAATTCCAATTCTAAAATCAATGTAGAAAAAATATTGTCTTGTGATACCATCAAGGTATCTTCTCAGCCTATCAATTATTTCACCATAAAGAAGCAAAGATCACAAAGAAAATCTTAAAAAACGCTGTGTTCTTCGTGTCTTTGTGGTTAATTTGGACAATGGCTGAGTAGTTACCATAGATAAAAAGACCAAAATCAGTGCTATCTGTGTTTATCTGTGTACGATAGTACGATAGTTAGGGTGTAAATGAGCGATAAAGATAAATCATGGCAGGAAAAATTGCGCCGATTAGGGGTTGTGCGCGGCACGCGCAATACCTCGTTCAAATTGCCGCCCCTGCCAAGCGAACTGTCATTGCCTCAAAGGACAACGGCCGTTGACCACAACACCCCCATGCCGCTGACACAATTGTTACCTGGCTTGACAGAAGTGGAAACGGATGGCATTTCCTGCCTTGTGCGTGACAAACTGTATCCAATTGAGAGAAAACACGGCCGTTTTCCCCTCTCTCTCCTCCTCCATCACAATCCTGCCGATGGCGCATCGCTCATCACCGATGCCGACCCATCCATCACCACCTTCCGCGATTTCCTTTTTATAGATACCGAAACGACAGGGCTGGCAGGCGCAGGAACACTCGCTTTCATGGTCGGTGCCGGCTTTTTTGAGGGGGATGTTTTCATCGTGCGCCAATACTTTTTGCGCGAGCATGGAGATGAGGAGGCGATGCTACTCCAGCTGACCGATCTACTGGCTGGCAGGCGGGGATTGGTTAGCTTCAACGGCCGTTCCTTTGATATTCCTTTGTTAAACGGCCGTTTTCTGATAAACCGCCTCCCCAGCCCGCTGCCCGATCTGCCCCATTTTGACCTATTGCACCCCGCCCGCCGCTTGTGGAAACACCGCTTTGGCTCCTGTTCTTTGAGTCATTTAGAAACGCAGCTTCTTGGCGTACCCCGCACCCATCAAGATATCCCCGGCGCACTCATTCCCGCGCTATATCACCGCTATTTGAACGATGGCGACGGCCGTCAAATGGCGCGTGTTTTCTATCACAACAAACTAGACATCTTATCAATGGTCACACTGGCAGCAGAGGTAATGCGCCAATTCAACCAGCCCGATAGTGCCGATCATCCCATAGATTTATTCAGCTTGGGGCGATGGCACGCCGATAATGGGGACAAAACAACGGCCGAAAACTGCCTAAAATGGGCGTTAGCAGGTGACTTGCCCTTAGTAATTTTCCACAAATCGCTGGCACAATTGGCACAGTTGCTAAAACGGCAAAACCGGCGCGATGAGGCTGTCCCATTATGGCAGCAGCTGGCGGCGACGAGTTTCGATGATGTGACGGGGCATGTGGAGTTAGCAAAACATTATGAGTGGCAGACGGGGGAGTTGAAAACGGCCGTTTTCTGGACAGATCAAGCAATAGCATTGACAAATGATCCGCTCGTTCAATCAGAATTGTCCCATCGAATTCGACGATTGCAGCGTAAATTGGACACTGATTGCACAGACAAACACAGACAAAAAGATCAAAATCAATGAAATCAGCGTGATCAGTGTCCAATACGGGACGCGGATGAACGCGGATCAAAGAAAGAAAATCCGCGTTCATCCGCCTGATCCGCGTTCCATTTTACACCAATCACCTTTTAATTAATCACACCAAGTTCGCGGCCAACGCGGGCAAATGTATCAAGAGCCATCTCCAGATCACTTTGGCTGTGGGCGGCTGAATTCATCACCCGAATACGCGCCTTGCCTCTGGGTACGGTCGGGAATTTGATGGACATCGCAAATACGCCTTCCTCAAACAAGCGTCGGCTGAACTTCTGCGCCAACGACGCTTCGCCCAGCATAACGGGCAGGATGGGAGTCGTCGTTTCACCAGTATCAAAGCCTAACGCTTGCATCCCTTTCTTGAAGAATGCACTATTACTCCACAGTTTATCCACAAGCTCGGTAGATTCTTCCAGCATGTTGACGCTTTCTAAACAGGCGGCGGCATCGGGAACGGTCGCCGCGCTGGAGAAGAGAAACGGCCGTCCACGCTGCCGTAACCACTCAATAATTTCACGCTTGCCCGCGACCAAGCCGCCCATCACCCCAAATGCTTTGCTCAAGGTGCCGACTTCAACATCAATACGGCCGTGTAACTTAAAATGATCCACAATGCCGCGCCCGCCATCGCCTAAAACGCCCTCGCCGTGCGCGTCATCGACCATGATCATGATGTCATGCTCTTCGGCCGCTTCGCATAATTTATCGAGCGGGGCGATGTCGCCGTCCATACTGAACACGCCATCGGTGATGATGAGCCGACGGCCGTTTGTCTCCGTTTCGCCGATCACGCGGCGCAAATCATCTACATTACTGTGTGCATAGCGCACCACTTTGGCACGGCTCAAGCGGCAGCCATCAATAATGCTGGCATGGTTCAATTCGTCAGAAAAAATCACATCCTGTTTGCCCACAAGGGCGGGGATGACGGCTAAATTAGCAGTAAAACCGCTCTGGAAGGTGATGCACGCCTCAGCTTTTTTGAACGCCGCCAGCCGCTCTTCCAATTCGATATGTACCGCCATCGTGCCAGCAATCGTACGAACCGCGCCCGGCCCCACGCCATATGTATCAATCGCCTCTTTGGTCGCCTGACGCAGGCGGGGATGGTTTGCCAGCCCCAAATAATTATTGGCGCAGAAGTTGAGGACGGAACGGCCGTCAATCGTCACCCACGCTCCCATCGGTGATTCGATGGTGCGAATTTCATTAAATAATCCAGCCTCTCTCAGGCCGTCCAGTTCATCATTAATCCAATCTAATTTGCTCATATTTTCTCCAATCAGGTGTGCAGGTTTGCTTACATTTTTGTGGGAAAGTCAAAAAACTGCGTTTCCATCTCAAGTTTTTGGGCGAGATGGCGGCCCAATGCTTGTACGCCGACGGTTTCAGTGGCGTAATGGCCGGCAAAGATCACATTCATGCCGTAGTCGGATGCTGCCCAATAGTTGGCGTGGGATGTTTCGCCAGTAAGCAGCGTATCCGCGCCTAACGCTTTCGCTTCGGCGACTAAATCGGCACCAAAGCCGGAAATAATGGCGATGTTGCTGACCGTTTGGCTGCCGTGTGCGAGGACGCGGGCGTTTGTGTCAAGTTTGTCGTTAATTTCGGTGGTGAGGGTGGATAACGGCCGTTTTTCGACCATCTCCCCCCACACGCCCAACGGCGTGCCGTTGGGTGATGCCCATGTGCCAGCCACATTCACGCCCAGCATCTGCGCCAACACCGCGTTATTACCCACATCCGGATGCGCGTCTAACGGCAGATGGGCGGCGTAGAGATTCACGCCATGCTCCATAAACAGCCGCACCCGCTCGCCCAACGGCCCAGCAATACGCTCCACGCCGCGCCACAATACGCCGTGATGCACCAGCAGCATATCTGCGCCCCACTCAGCGGCAGCACGAATGACGGGCGGAGCCGCATCCACCGCCAACCCAATTTTCAAAATCTCATCATTGCCGCTTTCAACCTGCAATCCCTGCGGCCCATAATCCTTAATCTCCGCAATGCGAAGATATTCATCTAAATAAGTGACTAAATCATCTCTTTTCATAATTTTTTGGGGGAGTATGCAAATGTACAACCAGCCATCTGCCCACTTGCAAACTTGCACCTATACTGCCATCATCATGGGCAGATTTTTAATTTTGAATGAACCTGTTTTACTTTTGAATGTTACATATGAGCCATTAAATGTGACGACAATGCGACGTGCGTTGACGTTGATTTTATCGGGAAAGGCCAATATCGTGATCAATGGGCGGGGTGTGGTGCGAACGCAGACGGCCGTTTAAACCCAGACCCATCGCTAAGGGAAAACTCGTAAATAACTTTGGACTTTCAGGTGACAGGCACTTGGCAAGTGCCTGTCACCTGAAAGTCCAAAGTTAAAAACGAACCTTCCCTAAGGAACGAGGACTTATTTAACTACCAAAGTTATCATTCCCGCCCCCACCTTCGTGAGGGCAAACTCTTTTAGACGGGAATCCATGATTTCCCAGACTGTGGATTCCTAATTAACGGTTCGCTGATGCTTTTTCGGCCGAAATTAAAGCGACGACACCATCATACATCCCTTGCACAGCTTCCACTTCAGTGATACCTAATCTACGGCGATTACTGATGTCATAAACACCACCTTTGCTCTCTGAGTGTTCCCCATGTAGACCACGAATCTGCAAACGATACTGATCAGTGATCATCTTAAATCTATCCATATCTTGAGCAAGATTTGGTAAGGCAATATGCACACTGGCTCGCATTGCTGTTCCAAGATTAGTTGGGCATGATGTTATATAGCCTAAACGCTGAGAGTATAAAAATGGTACGGTTGCCTCGATCTGTTTTACCGCATTTGCTAAACGGGTAAAAGTTGTTTGAATGTCGCCTCCCATTTGCATAGAGATAATACGCATCTGATCTTCTTCATTTACCCAAACAAGGAAGGTTTTGTCCTTATTATGGAAAATGCCGCGTCCTGCAGGCCAGTCAGCATTTAGTCCGACAGCGGCAAGAAAGCGATCTCCTTCCTTGAATAAGAAATGATCTCTGATTAACTGAGCCTGGATTACCTTAGACATGCCCAGCAGCGGGTAGTAACTGCCAGCTAGATCTCCCTCTAACAAATTTACTGCTGCTACCACGGCAGATTCAACTTGATTGCGTTGTGCATTTGAGATGGCTGGGCCAAGCGGCATATCGGCCACATTTCGGCCGACGCGGATGCGGGTAGAGATAATATATTTCCCTTCAGGATCGGGATTTGGGGCGTTGAGTTCGGCCGAATTAAAATTGCTTTTATGTACATCAACTTGGGTGAAGCTATGATACTCGGCAATAATCTGATCAAAAAGCGGCGCAAAAACAGCATAAGACTCTTTGTCTCCAGCGTATACACCAATGCCGCTATCTATATTTTCAACACCTGACTTTATCACTTGCGCCAGAGTAAAGTTGTTTGCGGTCTTTTTATCTTTTAGCTGATTAAAAATATCCTCAGAGAGAAATTTGCAAAGTAAAGAGGTGCAACTTTCAGGAAATTTTGGGTAGTTCATTTTTGCCTTTCTTTATAATCAGTCACTCCCTTAATGGTTTGTACACCGATTCCTAGATGAACGCAGATGAAAAAACAAAAAGCCAGTGTAAATCAGTACAATTAGGAACGAAGATTTATTTAACTACCAAAGTTATCATTCCCGCCCCCATCCCCACCTTCGTGAGGACAGGCACTTCGTGAGGGTAAACTCTTTTAGGCGGAAATCCATGATTTCCCAGACTGTAGATTCCTGCCTTTGCAAAGCCTGCCCTCATGAAGATGGAGGAATGACAATTTGAAGTTCCGCAAGTATCTTCTCAAAAAATTGGGGGCATGATTACAGCTAATTAGAAAAGGAACGAATCTACTCGACTGACGTAATTTGTTCCTTTCTTATATTAAGTGTAATCACCCCGAAATACTGAGAAGATACTTCCGCAAGTTATTAAATTCTCGTTCCTTAGGGAAGGTTCGTTTTTAACTTTGGACTTTCAGGTGACAGGCACTTGGCAAGTGCCTGTCACCTTGGCCACAGTTATTTACGAGTTTTCCCTTAGTGTCCTATTCTCAATTAAGGGGTAGCCGCTTAAACGAAGAAGCGACGAATCGTAAACAACTTTGGCGTTTTCCCCTCCCCGGAAGGGGAGAGGAAGGCTGGGGTGGGGGTAAAACGCCAAAGTTAAAAATGAACCTTCCCTTAGGAATAAAGTAACTACTCAGCCATTGTCCAAATCAACCAGAAAGACACGAAGAACACAAAGTGTAAAGATGGTTTGCCCAATTTTGAACTATACCAGATTTTCTTTGTAATCTTTGCTTCTTTGTGGTAAGGCGATTGCAACCTTGCCTTAATTCGTGATCGTGATCGTGATCGAAAAAACCGATCACGACAATCATAACGTATAAATTCTCCGCAATTGACATAACATGTGAATTGCGAAGCTATCAAAAACGGTGTAAATTTGGAATTTAACAGTGCGATTTAGAGGTTGCAATCGCCCTATTCTTTGTGGTGAAATAATTGATAGGCTGAGTAGTTACGGAATGAATTACATTTCTGGTTGTAGCAAACCATAATTATCATCATGCCGTCTGTAAATGACATTAGTTTGCTCTTCATCCGCATTAAAGAAAACGAAGAAATCATGGCCGAGCAGTTCCATCTGATCAATGGCCTCTTCGGTAGACATGGGGCTGAGTGGGAAGCGTTTGCGGCGGACAATATCTTGTGTATGTCCTTCATATTCCAGATTCACCGCTTCTTCGATGGGCAATGGGTCACCGACAATGAATTTTTCGCCGCCGGCACGGGAGTTGCGCTGTTGTTTGCCGCGATATTTGCGAATTTGCCGATAAAGTTTGTCTACAACGGCATCAATGGAAATGGAAATATCTTCGCTGCGCTCCTCCGCACGTAAGATGGTTCCACGTGCATCACGAATGGTAATTTGGGCTGCATACTTTTTAGTCACATTGCGGGCATTTGTCTCTGACAAATCCACACGAACATCTCTCAGATCGGGCATATAACGGTCTAATTTTCGTGTTCTTTTCTCGACATATTCACGGGTGCGTTCACTAATTGTAATGCCTTGACCATGTATTGAGTATTCCATTGTTATGCTCCTTATAGTTCATAGGGTTTTGATCGTTTTCATCAAAACTCGTTCTTAAATTTGTTGGATTTTCTGTATCGTATCCATGTTAATTTATAAAATCAGTGTCTCATTTTCTAGAAGAATATGCAACTATTGCTTATCTCTTTTTCATGTTGTTCGTGCCAAGCAGTAGCCCGAAACGCTGTTCGCGCCAGCCTCTAATAAGGTTTTTGCGGCGGTAACGAGTGTTGCGCCAGTTGTGCATACGTCATCTATGAGCAGGATATTTTTATTGTGGATGGAACGGCCGTTTGCTTCAAAAGCGCCGCTCAAATTGGAAAGTCTAGCACGGCCGTTTAGCCCGACTTGCGGGCGTGTGTGGCGAATGCGTTGTAATGCGTATTCATCATAGGGGCGATTGACGCGCTTGCTGAACTGTTTTGCCAGCAAGGCGGATTGATTATAGCCGCGCAAACGCTGCCGTGTTTTGTGCATAGGGATAGGGAGAATGAGATCAACGGGCGTTTCCCACTTCGGCCACTCCTCAGCCATCATCTCCGTTAACGGTTCTGCTAGAGCGAATAATCCATTATATTTGAATTGATGGATAATATGGGGGATGTCACCTGCAAATTGAAAAGCGGCACGAATTTGGGTGGTGGGTAAGGGGTCTTTGACACACTCGAAACAGCATTCGGCCGTTTGCATCATCTTTTGTCCACAAAATGGGCAGATGGGGGTTTGCACCTGTGGCAATGCTTCTGCACAATCAGCACACACCATCGGCCCCTCCTTTTTGCATACCACACACACAGTCGGCATAAAAAAGGAGAGTACTACATTTGTGAACTTTTTAATACGATCCTGCATCAGCGATTATCCCCCGTACACACTATCTTTATCGCAAATTTGTATCTTCTCAAAAATCTGGGGGCAAGGGTACAACAGATTAGGGAAAAAACAGATTTTCTCGGCTAACGCAATCTGTTCCTTTCTTCATCTGTTGTACTCACCCCGAAATATTGAGAAGGCACGCAAATTTAATGTAACTACTCCCACTTTTGAGAGATTAGTTCACTTCCCTGATAGTGCAGATCATTTATCCAGAAGAAATGGAACCAATCTTGATGTAGCGTCTGAGTAGTCGTATTTACTATTCCATTGTTTCCCCATCTCCAGAATAATGACAATCCCCATGCCGTATATGGGTTTATTTATTATTGAGATAGACCGCCGCTGTCCATGAATTGGAAGGCGGCTGGGCCAAGCAAAACAACGAAAATAGACGGGAAAATAAGGAAAACCATCGGGAAAAGCATCTTGACAGGAGCTTGTTGCGCCTTTTCCTGCGCTCGCTGCCGTCGTTTGATCCGCATCTGCTCCGACTGAATACGCAGTACCTTGCCAATACCAACACCTAATTGATCTGCCTGTAAAACGGCCGCAATAAAACTAGAAACATCCGGCACATCCATACGATCAACCATATCCTTCAATGATTGCCGCCTCGACTTGCCCAATTGCATCTCATAAATAACACGCCCAAACTCACTCGCCAGCGCGTCATCCCATTTTTCATCCACTTTTTGCATAGCCGCATTAAAAGTCAATCCCGCATCCACGCAAATAGTCATCAGGTCAAGCGCATCAGGCAATTTTTTGACAATAGATTGTTTGCGGCGGTCGATGGAGGATTGAAGGAGCATGATAGGCAGATAGAACGCGCCAATAGCAGACCCCAATATATAGATCAACCGTTTTGACCCCTCAACATTTTTTGTCAACATGATTGCTAATATAAGACCAACAAAAGAGGCGGCTAAACGGGCGACTGAAAAAAAGGCGGCCGACATATCACGCGGATTGCCGGCCAACTCCAACATATGCGTTGTGTTTTCTAAGGTCTTTTGCGGCGTAAAACGCACCATAAATTCGCTAATTCTGCGAACAATAGGAACGATAATACGATCCTTCAAGGGCATAGAGAGTTCAATATCTTCGATAGAGACAAGCTCTTCTCGGGCAGCGAACTCTTCGATACGCATGGTAAGCGGATCTTCTTCGGCACGACGCAACAAAAGAATACCGCCAACAATAACGATGATAATAACTATCAATCCAATAAGAATAACGACAGGAGACATAAAAATCACCTCACCAACAGGGAGCGTCCTAAACTTCGATATTTACTATTTTTTGAATGGCAGCACCGCCAGCAGCGATCATAATCAATGTCACTCCTGTCAATAACCATCCACAAGGAATCACACCGGGAAGAACCCACGGCCCCTTCCTGAAAAACAATGCGCCTATATATTCGGGGTTAATGGCATACAAAATAAGAGAAAGAATAACGGGCAAAAAGGTGATAATCCAGCCAGATGCACGCCCTTGTGATGTCAATACGCGGACTTCGCCTTTGATGCGGACCCGCTCACGAATGGTAAAACTAATCGAGTCTAAAACTTCGGCCAAGTTACCGCCAACCTCACGCTGGATATTAACGGCCGTTATCACCAAATCTAAATCTTCACTTGGCACGCGCTGGTACATATTGTCCAACGCCTGCTCCACGCTCAGCCCTAACCGCACCTCTTGAACAACACGCTCAAACTCCTTTGCAATGGGGGATGGCATTTCCGTCGCCACCGTCTCCATCCCCTGCAACACACTATATCCAGAGCGCAGTGCATTGACCCACAAATTAAGCATATCGCCTAACTGATTATTAAACGTCTGCATACGCTTCTTCGCAGCACGGTTGATCATAAATTTGGGTATGCGCGATCCAACAAAAAATCCTACTACATTGAACACGATACCACCGAAAAAGTACCCGCCTGCAATCGCACCAACAACGGCCAAAATTACAGTCAAGGCCATATACTCACTCACCCGCAATTTATAATCTGTTTTAGCGATCAGCTTTTTAGTATCCGCGAAGAACTGCCGTCTTTCCAAAGCTTTATCAGCTTTGTCGGCCATATCTCCCTTATTATCGAACCCGCTATCTGCTTCATCATCAGCAAATTCAAGGTAAGCGTCTGTTTCTACAAAATCCTCAAGACGAGCCTCAACATCCCCGCCCTGACGATTAAGAAACATCGCCACGCCGACACCAATTAGAACCAAAACAACTGCGCCTATAGCAAATATTACCAATGTTGTCATTTAGACATCCTCTACAATCAATGAGCAATGAACAATTAGAAATTGTTCATTGCCAATTACCGACGACGGCCGCGTGAGCCAATGCCAAAAACAGATGGAGGTAATGTACAGCCATACGCTTGCAATTTCCACATAAATTTCGGCCGTAAACCAGTCGGGCGCAATCGCCCAATAATTTTTCCATCTTCCACGCTCGTCTGTTCAAAACGGAAAATTTCGGAAGAGGTGATAATATCCCCTTCCATACCCTGAATCTCGCTGATAGCCGTCACCTTGCGAGAGCCGTCACGCATACGGTCAGCGTGAACCATCAAATGAATAGCCGACGCGATCTGTTCACGAATAGCACGATGAGGCAAATCCATGCCCGCCATCAGCACCATCGTTTCCAAACGGGAGAGCATATCCCGCGTATTATTAGCATGACCCGTAGCCAAACTGCCATCATGCCCCGTATTCATCGCCTGCAACATATCCAACGCCTCACCGCCGCGAACCTCACCGATAACAACGCGGTCTGGCCGCATACGCAAGGAGTTGATTACCAAATCCTGCATCGTAATTTCACCGCGCCCCTCCACATTGGGAGGACGAGATTCCAAGCGCACTACATGATCCTGACGCAATTGGAGTTCAGCCGCGTTTTCAATCGTCACAATCCGCTCATCATCAGGGATGAAGCCAGAAAGGATATTCAGCAATGTTGTTTTACCAGAACCAGTACCACCAGAGATAAAGATATTGAGCTTAGAAATAACACACGCTTTCAAAAATTCGACCGCTTCTGGCGTAAGACTGCCATATTGAACTAGGTTTTCGATGGTTAGGGGGACTTTGGAGAAGATACGAATCGTCAGCGCAGGGCCGTCGAGCGCAATGGGGGGAACGACTGCATTTACACGAGAGCCATCAGGCAGGCGTGCATCCACGGTTGGTGAACCTTCATCAATACGACGGCCAAGCGGGGCGACAATACGATCAATAATGCGTAAAAGATGCCCATTATCCTCAAAAATGGTGGAAGTTTTGTGCAGTTTACCTTTCATTTCAATGTAAACGCTTTTCGGCCCATTGACCATAATTTCAGTAATGTCATCAGAGTGAAGAAATTGTTCCAACGGCCCAAATCCTAAAATTTCAGCCACAATTTGGTCAAATAATTTCTTTTTTTCGTTGCGCGTCAACACAATACTCTCTTCAGCCAGCATAGATTCAAACATCTCTTGAATTGTGCCGCGAACTTCATCCGATTGGGTGATATCCATGCTGGGGTCTAGTTCAGCGATCAAGCGTTGTTGCACTCTGTTTTTAAGGTCAAGATACGCATCACGAGAGCCGACAGCCGGTGATGTGCGTTTCACCCGCATATCTTGTAATTTTGATGACTTTCGAGAACCCTGCCCACTATTTGCAGAGCCTTGATTACGCTCTAATCGTTTTAAAAGAGACATAGAACCTCCATCCGTCCTTTATTCGTATCTTCTCGGCAAATTAGGAAGAAGACCTGACAGGTTTCACGAAGACCTCTTGTTCTACGCGGGTATTGTGTAAAAATCTATCAGGTCTCCCCGTGTATTTGGGGAGATACCTTTATTGTATCTTCTCAGTATTCTGGGGAGACTTGACAAATTTTCCTAATGATACTCGTGTAAAATAAAGTGCTGATGAAATTTATCAAGTCTTGTCCACGATTTATTGAGAAGATACCCTTTATTCTTTATTAAGGAATAAGGATTAAATAAAACCAAAAACTTCCATCTGTCATTCCCCCATCTTCATGAGGGCAGGCTCTGCAAAAGCAGGAATCCACAGTCTGGGAAATCATGGATTCCCACCTAAAAGAGTTTACCCTCACGAAGGTGGGGGCGGGAATGACGACTTTGGTAGTTAAATAAATCCTCGTTCCTAAGGAGTAGATGCTAAAAAAGTTTATCGGCTAAATAAACGTCCTAACATACCCGTTGTTTTGGGTTTATCGTCTACTTTATTTTTGGCATCCCCATCTTGTTTGCCACCAAGTTGTTGGGCAATGCGTTTAGCCAGTTTTTGCAAACTTCGGCTGACAGGTTGTTTTTGTGTTGCCCCCATGACTAATGGTTTACCACGATTGGCTGCGGCCGAAACCAGCGTCCTATCATCGGGGATGGTCATAATAACGGAGCGTTTTAAGATATTGGTGATTTTTTTAACAGAAAAGCCTTTGCTGTCTGTTACACCATTAAGCACTAACCATATTTTACGCTCTTCGTAATTCAAACTCTCGGTCAAGTTGATAAAACGGCTTGCATTTTTCAAACTAGGCAAATTTGGCTGGGCGATGAGCAGAATAGCGTTAGCCGCATCCATAATTGACAGAGTGGTATCGTCAATGGATGAACTGGTATCTATAATGATATATTCGTATATAGTGGTGAGATAATTAATCAATGTAATGATTTGTTCGGTGGTCACTTCATCAGCCATTTCTGGTCGTGGGGGAGCCATCAATACATCCAAACCGCTGACATGCGCTTGCACAACGCTACTAATTAAATCATCATCCAGATCATCTTCATCAATGCTCAAATCAACTAAACTGGTTAGCGGTTTCATATTGAGCATGACGGCGACATCGCCAAATTGAAGGCTGGCATCTACGAGGATCGTTTTATAATCATCATCAGCGAGAGCGATGGCAGTGTTGATGGCAACTGTGGAGCATCCACTCCCCCCTTTGGGGCTGAATGCAACGACGACTTTACCATGAACGGCCGTTTCCTCTCCCGATGCAGCGGCACGCTGCCCTCCATACGCTTGTGCAGGAGCAGCTCTATACGTTGGCCGCCGATCATAAACACGGTGAATAGCGGCGACCAATTGATCGCCGCCAAACGGCTTGGTCAAGAAATCTTTCGCCCCTGCCAACATCGCCCGACGCAGATAATCAGCATCACTCTGGACAGACATGATTATAATTTGTGTACGGGGGGCGGCATCGGTAATTCTTTGGCTGGCTTCAATGCCGTCCATATCAGGCATATTAATGTCCATCAATATGACATCTGGTTTTTGTTCCTGTGCCAAAGCGATAGCTTCTATACCAGTTCCAGCCTGCCCAACGACCTCTATATCTTGCTCAAATTGGAGCAATTTGCGGACGTTCTCTCTGGTTTCTATCAAATCATCAACAACGGCTATGCGAATTTTCTCTGACATATTTCTCTGAAGTATTATCTTTTTATATGTATAAACAATTTGCGTATTCTCATGTAATCATACACTGTTGTGGGCGGTTATGGCAAGAAATCAGATGAAGCCCCATGAAATGATAGGAATAGAGGGGGGAATGTATTAAGGTAATGGGTAAATTTACATCTTATCAACATAACTTTTCGATATTTTGGGGTGACAACAATGGGTGAAAGAAATAAATGGATGGTACAGTCGAGAAAATATCTGTTCATTTCCATAATCTGCTGTAGATACTTATCAACCCTGATTTGAGTAAGGCCATTTATGAAAAATAATTGTACGTTTGTCATTCCCGCCCCTGTCCTCACGAAGGTGGGGATGGGGGCGGGAATGACAATCAAAGTTTTGGATGATTTAAATTTAGAAATGGCCTAACGTAGAAAAAATATCCACATAGGAATCTTGTATCCCCTCCCCTAAAAAGCGGACTTATCCACAACTAGGATAACTTTTCCACAAGAACGGCCGTTTTATCCACAATATATTCATTATCACGTATCTTCTCAATATTTCGGGGTGAGTACAACAAATTAAGGAAGGAATAAATTGCGTCAGTCGGATAAATCTGTTCTTTTCCCAATCCGTTATACTCATGCCCCCAACTTTTTGAGAAGGTACATTATCACATCCTAAAACAAGGTTATGAAAAACGGCCGTTCCCCCTCCGCCAAAAGTCCCATACAAACATACATCTCCAGCCCGATCCGTATTTTTGCACTCTCCCGTATGATCATGACATCTTACTTCTGGACGGTAGCAACAACCGTCACTTACCAATTACAATGGAGACTATCATGACAACTTTTACCAAAAAACAAACCGTACCCTTTATTTTATTATTCTTATTCTTACTGACGGCCGTACTTCCCACCACCGCCAGCCGCATACAAAGACAAGCTGGCGACGAAGAGATGGAATTCGGCAGCACGGGCAAAACCGCCGAACAGCCCGGCTCACGAGCGTGGACAGTCGCGCTGGTGGAAGACGGGGCGAACGCCAAAGACGGACAATTCTGCGGCGGCACGCTCATCGCCTCCCAATGGGTGTTGACAGCCGCTCACTGCATTGAAGAGATGAACGCGGATGAGATGGATGTCATCGTTGGCCGCTACCAACTGAGCAGTGACGAAGGGGAGCGCATTAATGCCGACCGACTCATTCCGCACCCGAACTACAGCGAATTTAACGACATCGGACTCATCCATCTCGCCCGCCCCGCCATCGCCGCCCAGCCGATTGGGTTGGTAACGGCCGCAAACGAACAACTTGACGACGCGCCCGCCACCGCCCATGTCTCTGGCTGGGGAATGATTCCCGAACGGGGCGAGGAATTCTATCCTGACAAGATGCACGGCGTAGACGTACCCATCGTGACACAGGCACAATGCAAAGCGGCATATGGAGACGATATTGACAGCACCGTCGTTTGCGCTGGCTTGCCGCAAGGGGGCGCGGATTCATGCAGTGGTGACAGCGGCGGCCCGTTAGTCGTACCCAATGGCAACCGCTGGGCATTGGCTGGCGTAGTCAGCTGGGGCGACGGATGTGGATTGCCCGGAAAATATGGTGTCTACACTCGTGTTGCCAGCTACGACACTTGGATCGCTTCTCATCTGAATGGTAATGGAGAAACGGCCGTTGCCGAGCAGCCGGCCATCGAAGAACCCGACGAAGCCAACTTCTGGGATGGGCTGATAGATGATATATTCAGCACGGAGGACGAAACGGCCGTTGACGAAACGGCATACGATGATGGAGAAACGGCCGTCAACGGCACAGAAATCTACCATCTCGGCACATTCGACGGCGACATAACAGAATTAGCCGCCGACGATGTAGACAGTCAAATCACCACCGTCAGCGGCACAAAAATGCTACTAGAAGATTGGAGCGACAGCTACGGCGCATATTTCATCGGCGCACTCACCATCAACGGCAACCTCATCGAAATTCACGGTGAAAGCCCCGCCGCCATCACCCAAACCGCCCGACAACTCCTACAAAGCTAGGGAGATAGAGAGGGGAGATAGAGATAGAGAGGGGAGATAGAGATAGAGAGGCGAGATAGAGATAGAGGTAGGGGGCAGAGGTATTTGATGTTAGAAGCAACATTAAAACACAAATACCCTCTATCTCCATTCTCTATCTCCATTCTCCATTCTCTATCTCCATTCTCCATTCTCCATCTCCATTCTCTATCTCCATTCTCTATCTCCATTCTCCATCTCCATTCTCTATCTCCATTCTCTATCTCTATCTCCATTCTCTATCTCCATTCTCCATTCTCTATCTCTAGCTCCAACCCCTAGCTTACATTATACTTGAGCCATGCACATGAGCTTACAACGACGACTTACCCTCTCCCATTTGGCAGTAACGGCCGTTTCTGTCACCATTCTTGTTGTCCTCATTCTAATCGGGTATTTTGCCTATTTGCGCTCCGATTTGGCCGCCGCGTGGACAGGCGACATGGCGCAGATGTACGCGGATGACCTCACCTTTTGGCTTGAGGATGAGAACGCCCCCTTAGCCGCGCCGCTAGCACAACAGTATGTGCAAACGGCCGCTTATGATATAGGCGACATATTCGACGACAACGCCGCCGATGCAGAGTGGATACTCATTTTGTCCACTGACGGCCGTATTTTAGCCGACAACTTCGCCGAATCCTCCCCCGCACTTCCCCTTGACAGCTTTAATGCCAATGCCGACCCATCCGTCACCCATTACGACACCATCGCCGATGGCTCTGTTGGGCAAGCGGCCGTTTTGGCAAACGATGGCACGATAGCGGGCTGGGTTTACTACCGCGTTCCCAACGATGTCGACTTCTTATTAAAAGACACCGCCCGCAGCGTCACTTTGGCCGCATTCGGCGCGGCACTGATCGCCATCCTCGTATCAGGGGTGGTGGGCGGCTGGCTGGCACGATACATCGCCCGCCGCCTGAACGCACTCAGCGCGGCAAGTGCGGCATTTGCCGACGGCGACTTTGGACAGCGCGTCACACCGACAGGCAACGATGACATCGCCCGATTAGGGGTACAATTCAACCAGATGGCCGATCAGATCGGGCGGCAGATGGAAGATTTGCGCCTATTGGCAACGGAAAAAGCGCAATTTGCCGCGCTGGAAGAGCGCAATAGATTGGCACGCGAACTGCATGACGCGATCAAACAGCAACTTTTCGGCTTGGAGCTGACCGTCGGCTCGGTACAGCAACTTTTGGAGAAAAACCCCGCCCGCGCTGCCGGCCGTCTCGCCCAAATGAGCGGCATGGTGCAGCAAATTCAAGCGGAGATGGACGGCATCATCAAACAGTTACGGCCGTCTTCGCTCGGTGATGATGGGTTGGCCGCCGCTGTACGCGAGCTATGCGCCGATTGGCAGGAGCAAACGGCCGTTTCCATCACCCTCACCATCAAACAGGCACGCTCCCTGCCGCTCACTGTCGAACACGCGCTCTACCGCGTCACCCAAGAAACACTCAACAATATCGCCCGCCACGCCCGCGCGTCGGCAGTGACGGTGGAATTGATTTATGACGAAACGGCCGTTTCCCTTCGCATCCGCGACAACGGCATCGGCTTCCGCACTGGCGAACAGCCCAGCGGCCATTTCGGCCTCGCCAACATGAAACACCGTATCAATGCGCTCAACGGTCGTCTAAAGATCAACAGCCAAGAAAGACACGGCACGACAGTCATCGTTGTGATAGAGAGGGAGAGGGGAGATAGAGAGGGAGAGGGGAGATAGAGAGGGGAGATAGAGACCTGAGGTAATATGATTTCAGTTTTGATTGTGGATGACCATCCCGTTGTGCGGCAGGGGATGGAGATGCTGCTGGAGACGCATGAGCAGATTGAGATTGCGGGAACGGCCGAAAACGGCCGTTTAGCCGTCCAACATGTCGAAAAATCCCCGCCCGATGTCGTGCTGATGGATTTGAACATGCCCGTTATGGACGGCATTGAGGCGACGCGGCAGATTCACGCCCTCAGCCCGCAGACACAAGTCGTCGTGCTGACCAGCCACCATGAGGATGCGATGGTATTTCCGGCCGTCAAAGCGGGCGCGTTGAGCTATCTGCTCAAAAGTGCGACCTCCGATGAGGTAATCGAAACGATTTTAGCCGCCGCCAAAGGGGAATCCCGTCTGCACCCGCGCATCGCCAAGCGGTTGATGGCTGAAGTTGCCGGCACGCGCCGCTCGCTCACCTCCCTGACTGCCCGCGAATTGGAAGTCCTAAAACTCATCGCACAAGGAAACGACAACCGTGCCATCGCCGCCAAACTGACGGTGAGCGCAAAAACGGTCAAGACGCATGTCAGCAACATTCTCAGCAAATTAGGCGTGGCCGACCGCACCCAAGCCGCCATCTACGCCCTGCGCGAAAACCTAGTTCCGCTGTAGGGCAAGTTTGCAAACTTGCCCTACGTATAAAAATAGAACGCGGATGAGGCGGATTTCGCGGATTAAAGAAAGAAATCCGCGTCCCATTTACCCATGAATACCATCCCCCCCCGCCCAACCTATGCTGAAATCAATCTTAGGCGATTAACTGCCAATTATCAGGCCATCAAAACGGCCGTTTTCCCCGCAAAAGTGCTGGCTGTCATCAAAACGAACGCTTACGGACACGGCATGATCGAAGTGGCGCGGCATATGGAGCAGCTCAAAAGCCCATACTTCGCTGTCGCCATTGTAGAGGAAGGGATACAGTTGCGTCGTGCGGGAATCAATACCCCGATTCTCGTTTTTGGCGGCATTTTAGACGAGCAGATTCCGCTCTTTTTTGAATATGATTTGACGATAACGGCCGTTTCCATCCCTCAACTTCTCCGCATCAACACCATCGCCAAAACGATGAACCAACGGGTGGTCATCCACCTGAACATAGACAGCGGCATGGGGCGGCTTGGCATTCCGTACCAACAGGTGGATGAGCTATTAGATGCGCTTCAACAATGCAACCACTCTTATATAGAAGGCATCTACTCCCACTTTGCCACTGCCGACGAGCGCGACCTCACCTTTGCCCGCGAGCAAATGCGCCGCTTCAACAGTTTGCTCACAGCTTACGACCGACGCGGCATACCGCGCCCGCCGCTCTGCCATCTTTCAAATTCGGGCGGGATATTGCAATTGGAAAACGGCCGTTTCAATATGGTACGCGCCGGCATTATGTTCTACGGGGTGTACCCCTCTGACGAAGCCGCCCGCACAATTCCGATCCAGCCCGTGCTGGCGTGGAAAAGCAAAGTGGTGCATATCAAAACCGTCCAGCCCAATCAGCCGATCAGTTACGGCTCCACGTGGCGAAGCGATCACGAAACCCGTATCGCCACAGTGCCCGTCGGCTATGGTGACGGCTATTTTCGGGTGATGAGCGGGCGGGCGGAAGTGATGATTAACGGCCGTCATCACCCCGTCGTTGGCCGCATCACAATGGATCAAATCATGATCAATATCGAAGATGCCATCGTTCAAATAGGGGAAGAAGTCACCCTCATCGGCGATTCCATCCCTGCCGGAGCATTAGCTGAATGGGCGGGAACGATTCCGTATGAGATTTTAACCAATATAAACGGCAGTGTTCCCCGTTTGTACATCAAAAAACAGTAGGACACGAATGCTTCGCACGCAGATTTAACGGATGAACGCGAATCAAAGGTATCTTCTCAAAAATTTAGGGTAGCGAGATCGTAAGAATCAACATACCATAACTACATGTTAAAGTATCTTCTCAGTATTTCGGGGTGAGTACACCCAATTAAGAAAGGAACAAATTACGTCAGCCAAGCAAATTCGTTCCTTTCCTAATTAGCTGTACTCATGTCCCCAATTTCACGAAAACGATCACGAAATACGATCACGACAATCATAACCTATAAATTCCCCGCAATTCACATGTTATGTCAATTGCGGAGCTACTAAAAACGTATCTTCTCAATAAATCGTGGACAAGAGTTGACAAATTTCATCAGCACTTTATTTTACACGAATACCATTAGGAAAATTTGTCAAGTCTCCCCAGAATACTGAGAAGATACATAAAATTGTTAAAAAGGAATAGATCAAAATGACAAAAAGAAAAGTAAGTACCCATCGTCGCCGACGCAGCACCAGCGATGGCGGACGTAAGCGGGCATCAGCCCCGCAACGCAAAAAACCATCCAGTTCCAGCTCATCCCGCCCGCATCCCAGCAGTTCTAGCGGCTCAAGCAGTTCGGGCGGCTCAAGCGGGTTTGGCGGATTTGGCGGATCGTCATCCAGCAACGGAATCCCCATATCTTTTGGCGGCGGCAAATTCAATAAATGGATAAGTATCGTCGTCGTGTTGATTTTTGTCTGTATATTTCTCTATGGGCAAATGAATAATGACGATGGCGGCAGCTACGACAACGGCAATTATACCAATAATGACACAACTTCATCCACATTAATTGCCACCGAACGGCCGTCAACACCCGACACCGCCAACTTCTCCACCCAGTCCGACCCGTTCATCCCCCCGCCAGCCTCCACCGACGGGCAGACATGGCTCATCATGCTCTACCAAGATGCAGATGACAAAATTCTGGAAAAAGACATCTACCTTGACCTGAACGAAGCGGAAAAAATCGGCTCCAACGACCGCGTGCAAATTGTCGCCCAAGTTGACCGTTTTGATGCCGGATATCAAGGGGACGGCGACTGGTCTTCGACCAAACGGTTCTACATCACCCAAGATGACGATTTACAGCATGTCCATTCGCAGCAAATCATGGATTTGGGCGAGGCCAATATGGCTGATGGAGAGACATTGGTTGAGTTTGTCACATGGGCAGCCGACACTTTTCCCGCCGATAAATATGTGCTGATCATGTCAGATCATGGCATGGGCTGGCCGGGCGGCTGGACGGATCCGTCGGCGCGCGGCACTGACGGCAATACCCCCCTCTCCAATTTATTGGGCGATCAACTCTATTTGGACGAACTTGACAACGCATTGGCAAAAATTCGCGCCCAAACAGATATTGAGCAGTTTGAACTCATCGGTATGGATGCGTGTTTGATGGCACATATTGAAGTGTTCAGCGCATTAGCTCCCCACTCCCGCTACGCCGTCGCCTCACAAGAGACCGAACCCGCGTTAGGCTGGGCGTATACCGGTTTCTTAGATGGATTAAGCCGCAATCCTGATATGACAGGGGCTGATTTAGGCCAATTGATTGTGGACACCTACATTGAAGAGGATCAGCGTATTGTGGATGATGCCCAACGCGCCGCGATGCTGCATCGCGGATCGCCATTAGGCGGGCTGTTTGGCATGTTGAGCGGCGGCGGCGGGGGAACGATGTCTGCCTCCCAATTAGCCGCCCAGATGGAGCAAAATGTAACGATAACGGCCGTCGATCTCGCCGCCATGCCCAATCTGATGAGCAGCGTCAATGATTTAGCTGTCGCCCTGCAAGAAGAAGATCAACCGACGGTAGCCGAGTCGCGCACCTATGCCCAATCGTTCACCAGCGTTTTTGGCAGCAATGTACCCGCCTCCTACATCGATCTGGGCAGCTTTGTTCAACTCATTCGACACGAAAGCCGCAGCAATGCTGTCACCGAAGCGATTGACGGGGTACTCGCTTCACTCGGGCAAACGGTCATCGCCGAAAAGCACGGCTCAAAAAAGGCGGGAGCGACGGGTATGTCCATCTACTTCCCCAATTCGCAACTGTATAGCAGCCCCGCGGCGGGGGCGGAATCGTACACGGGCATCGCCCGCCGCTTCGCCCAAGAGTCGTTATGGGATGATTATTTGGCATATCATTACAACGGCCGTCCCATCGATCCCTCAACCAGCACCGTCGTTATCCCCGAACGGGGAACGGCCGTCACCCCGCCCGGAAGCGGCCAAATCACCCTCTCCCCCCTCACCCTTTCTAGCAGCAGCATCGATATAGGCGAAACGACTACACTGGCGGCTGACATCAGCGGCGAAAATGTCGGCTACGTCTACCTATTCGTCGGCTTTGTCGATCAAGCCGCTGGCTCCATCTTCTTAGCCGACATGGATTATCTGGACAGCGATAATTTACGCGAAGTCGGCGGCGTATATTATCCCGATTGGGGCGACGGTGACTTCACCGTCACCTTCGACTGGGAACCGGTCGTGTTTGCAATTGATGACGGCGTAAACACCGTCGTCGCCCGCTTTACTCCCCAAACTTATGGCGCGGCGATGGAAGATACCGTTTACACGGTGGATGGGATGTACACCTACGCTGACGGCGGCGAACCCCGTTACGCCCGCCTTTACTTCAGCGATGGCGTATTGCGTCAAGCGTTCGGCTTCACTGGTGAAGGCGGCACAGGCTCCCCGCGTGAAATTCACCCGCAAACGGGGGATTCGTTTACCGTTTTGGAACAGTGGATGGATTTGGGAAGCGACGGCCGTGTTGCTCAATCTGTCACCCAAGAGGGCGGCACGCTCACCTTCGGCGACGACACCTTCTACTGGCTTGATATGGATGCGGCCGCAGGTGAATACATCGTCGGCTTCATCGTCGAAGATTTAGACGGAAACAAAAGCGAAGTTTTTGAGCAGGTTACAGTAAAATAGGGGATACGTAGGGGAGACCCGCTAGGTCGCCCACAGAGAGAGTTAAAAATATGGCTATATTTACCTTATTTATAAGAAAGTATCGTTATGCACTATTAACCGTTTTGGCGGTCACTGCCATTTTAACTGTTGCTTTGCAGATTTGGTGGGCAACGGCCGTTTACGCCGCCGAAGATCAATTCATTTATCTACCGATCATACAAAAACCAGAACAGGTCATAGATACAAGTAACCAAATCAAAAACGGTTCATTCGAAAATGGCTGGACAGATATGCCCCCAGCGGCGGGCAATCTCATCAATCAACAGCCGTTTGAATGGACACTTTTTTTGATAGCGATAGGCGACCCGCTCTTTGACGATCCAAACACATTGGCAGAAGGCACGCCTGAATCGATCCACAAAAAGAGCGATCAACTCCCGCCGCAAGAACAGCCCGGCGGCGCAACTCCCCTGATTTTAGAGGGGGATTATGTCTACAAAACCTTCCACTTCGGCTCACCATTTGGAACCGAACTGCGGCAAACCGTAACTGGCTTGCCATCTGGAACTGAAATGCGTATCACCGTGCCGCTTCAAGTGCATTTGCATGGCGAAACGGACAAATATGGCGCGGAAACCAGCTTATGGATAAACGATGTCGGCGGCTGGGCGAACGGATTCGAGATGGGGGATCGGCGGTGGTGCAAGCATGAGCGGCTGGCTGAGGTTCCCGCCAATGGGGAGCTTGAAGTTGTTGTTCGTATGAAAAGCAAATGGGCCAGCGCAAAGGATTTCTTCATCGACGATGTATATATGCTGCCCTCCAGCGAACCCTCCCCCTATCCAAATATGCCGCCCTGCACCAACAGCCTGCATTTAGAACGGTATCAAACGGCCGTTAAGGAATGAGAGTAACTACTCAGCCTATCAATTATTTCACCACAAAGAAACAAAGATCACGAAGAAAATCTTAAAAAACTTCGTGTTCTTCGTGTCTTTGTGGTGAATTTGGACAATGGCTGAGTAGTTACGAATGAGAATTAAATAAAACCAGAAACTTCCATCTGTCATTTCTGCGAAGGCAGGAATCCACAGTCTGGGAAATCATGGGTTCCCGCCTTCGCGGAGCCTGCCCTCATAAAGATGAGAGAATGACAACTTTGGTAGGTATCTTCTCAATAAATCGTGGACAAGACTTGACAAATTTCATCAGCACTTTATTTTACACGAGTGTCATTAGGAAAATTTGTCAAGTCTCCCCAGAATACTGAGAAGATAGGTGCTATTCATCAAAGAATTTTTCCATCAAAAAATCAACCACCGCTTTATCGATCAACTCCCCTTCACCATCCCATCGATCATCAAGGCTTTCATGCTTAATCAGAGAGAACAGGGCGGCTCGTGTTTCGGGCGTAAACTCGCCATCTAACACCCCCATATAATGCCGCGTTCGCATTAATAATTTTTGCAGCGGCAAAGCGATATCGGCCAACGGGATCATATCCTCTGGCTTGACTTCACCGCGATATAGCCGGTGCAAGCGCAAAAGGCGGCTTAATTCGCGGATCGGGGCGGGGTGGTCGTCCACGCGTAAATCAATGTACCGATCATTATTCTCGCCGTAGCCGCCCCCTTCACGCACAACGAGCAGTGCCGCCGATTGTCGTCCACGTTTGTCGCCGCCAGCCTCTTGTCCAGCCGCTAATGCGGTCAGCAGCCATTGGGCGAGTTCGCCGCCCCCCAGCCGCGTCCCTTCAAAAATAGCGGCCATCATTTCGATGGTGCCGGGCAGCAACAAATTTCCCTGACAAGCGAACCCGTCCCCCGTGATACTGCCTGCCCAATCCATGCAGAAATCGCCCGTAAAGGAGGCAGAATTCCCGTTTGCATCGACCATGCCGACTTGGCGGTATTCACGGTCGTCATCCGCTGCCGTGACGATATTGATGGTTTCAACGGCCGTTTTCCCCTCAGCCATCAACTCCAATCCCTCAATCCCATAAGCGACATTGGCAAACGCCTGTGTCGCCACCGCCCCCACGCCCGCCTTTGCCCACGGCAAAACCGCGCCAACTGCCAAAAATTTTGACTGCACAGCGATTCCCCACTCCTGACGAACAGGATCATGGGCGACGATAGAAAATGTTGCAATTGTTTTCATGAAAGCCTCTTTGGATATATTATTGTCATTGTATAAGTATATAGTGTGGGGGTTGAGGGGCAAGTTTGCAAGGCGGCAAGACAGCAGGTTTGCAGGTTTGCGTTGTGATAAGGAGTGTTTGAATGAGTGGTGTGATTTCGGCGGGAAGTATGGGGACGGTGGCGGCGGGTGCGTTGATATTGAAAAAGGGCGGTAATGCGGTTGATGCGGCGGTGGCAGCGGCGTTCGCCTCGTTTATCGCTGAGATTGGGGTTGTCCATCTGGGCGGCAGCGGGATGGGACATCTTTATAATCCACATAACGGCCGTTCCATCGTTTATGATTTTTTCAGCAATGCGCCCGGCTTGGGCCGCACGCCTCCTGCCGCGCTTGATTTTGCCGAAGTGATGATTGATTTTGGGGCGACGACCCAATCTTTCCATCTGGGACGGGCGGCCGTTGCCGTGTCGGGCAACATTGCTGGATTATGCCAGATGGCAGCCGATCACGGCCGTTTTCCCCTCTCCACCTTATTGCAGCCCGCGATCAAAATGGCGCGTGAAGGAATATCCATCGAACCATTTCAAGCAGAAACGTCCAGCTTATTAGAGCCGCTGTACACGCATACGGCTGGGATGCGCCGCATTTTTATGCAAAACGGCCGTATGATCCAGCCAAACGCCCACTTTTCCATCCCCGATTTGGCAAATACTTTAGAGACATTGGCGCAAGAAGGGGCGGCGTATGCACAAAACGGCCGTTTAGCCGCCGCCATCGTTGCCGACCAGCAAGCGAATGGCGGCCTGTTGACGGCAGCTGATTTGGCGGAGTATGCCGTGTATAAACGGCCGTCTATCCATCTCCCCTACCGCCAATATGAGCTGTTGCTGCCGCCGCCAAGCTCCACTGGCGGCGCGTTGACCGCGTTTGCACTCGGCTTATTAGGACAGTTCGACCCCGCCAATTTCCCGCACAGTTCCAGCCGCCATCTGCAATTGCTCTTTGAAATTATGTCCGCATCGGGACGGGTACGGCCGTTGTGGGACAAATGGACAGCTTCGCTCCCTGTCGAAGAGGCGATCAGCCGCCTGCTCGCTCCGTCATTCCTCAATCATTATCACCAAGAGATTGAACGCGCCCTGCGATTGGGCAACCCATCCCCCATCACCCCCGAACCAGACGCGCCGCCCAACACAAGCCACCTCAGCGTCATTGATAAGGATGGGTTGGCGGTCAGCCTGACGACGACGGCGGGCGAATCGGCGGGCTACGTCGTGCCGGGAACGGGATATATTCCCAACAATATGATGGGTGAGGAGGATTTGCATCCCAACGGCTTCCACAACAGTCACCCCGTCGGCCAACGGCTGCCCACGATGATGACCCCCACCATCATTTTGCGCGATGGGCAGACACGATTGGTCGTCGGCAGCGGCGGCAGTCTGCGTATCCGCAGTGCGATCTTGCAAGTGTTAAATAATTTATTGGATTATGGATTATCGCTGGATGAAGCGGTCAATCGCTCGCGTGTGCATCTGGAGCGTCAAGTGCTGCAATGTGAAGCGGGCTTCGACCCGACGGCGATCAATGCGTTAGAAAAAATGGGGTATCCAGTGAATCGGTGGCAAACGCGTAGTATCTACTTTGGCGGGGCGCACTCCGCTTCTCGAACGGAAAACGGCCGTTTGGCCGGCGCAGGCGACAATCGGCGCGGCGGGGCAGTGGCACATACGCCATAATTTTAACGCGGATGAACACGGATTTTTTTTCTTTGATCCGCGTTCATCCGCGTTATATTTCCAACTCAAGCAAAAACGGCCGTTGCCGCCCCTTGCTGACTAACCTGCACCGCCGACATCGAAGCCATACGGAAAATGCGGCTCAGCTCTACTGGACTCAGCCCCGCGTCAAGACCAATAGGGAAGCCGATCTCATCGGCCGCTTTTTGTGCTGGGGAACGGCCGTTTGCCCCCTTAAATCCGATCTGCTTCTTCAATCCGAAGCCGACAAAAACCAGCGTGTACATCTCCTGCTTGAGCAAATCCGCCGCCGCTCGCTGCAGATCAGCCGCCCGCTGTGACGACGCATTATCCTCCCCGTCTGAATAAACCATCACGATACATTGCACAGACAACCCGCTCTGCCGTAACTGCTGGGCGTACAAAACCATATTTGTCATCCCACCCGCGACGGCATCATATAACGCCGTCGTATAATTGGGCGTATACGTTTTATCGGTAAGCCTGACCGCATCCTCCAGCGGCACATATCCGTGCAATGTTCTCACGCTGTCGTTGAACAGGATCGAGCTGACCAAAATATCATCGGCCGCAGGAGACGCGCTCATCGCCGCTAAATAATCGTTGTTATACGCTTTCATCAAATCGCTGGCATAGGTGTACATCGATCCGCTCATATCAATAATGTTCATCGCCAGCGTCACATCGCTGCTGGCAAGCTGATCAAGAGGCGTGCCAACTGCCGTTGCCATCGTCGGCCCATTCAAATTCGCCACCAATAAATCCATCGTATCGGCCGTCAATCCATCATCCTGCGCCGACTGAAATAAATCATCCAAATTACCAAGTCCATTTCCATTATTCATCATACGCTCCGACGAGAGATAGAGATGGGAGATAGAGATGGGAGATAGAGATGGGAGATAGAGATAGAGAATACTACTCTACACTCTACACTCTATCTCTACCTCTATCTCTACACTCTACACTCTATCTCTACACTCTACACTCTATCTCTACACTCTACCTCTATCTCTAAAACTGGTCACTGTTAATAAAATTGACACCTTGTTTGGCGAAATCGGCAAACCGCGCTTGAGCGATGGCGTGAAAATCGACATCAGGATGCTGCACAGGAGAGGTGCAGTCAGACAAGAAGGTGATTTTTTGCAATTGATCGGGCTTTTGACCAAAATCTTCTACCAAATCCTCCACCGTTTCCAGCACGCAATGGCTTTCCGCTTCGCCGGCGATCAATACCACATCAGCCCCAGCGAGCGCATCCAAAAACGGCTTATTCTTGCCTCCCTGCGGATGATTACTCACCTGTACCTCTGGTTGAATGATGGAGTAATGCTCCGTCTGCGGGATGGTTCCCTTTGTCAACCATGTCGGCTGCGTTTTGCGGGCCAGACTGTGCCAGAGAACGGCCGTGAACAACTCAGGGTCAAGCGCGTTCCCCACACTGCCAATCATCACATGGTACGGCCAAATGACGAGCGTCTTCTTCGCCTCCGCCTCCAACTTCTTGACATAATTCGTCGATTGCACCGGCATAACCAACGGCCGCCACGTCCCCGCCTTAATGTCCTCATACGTGATCATCGTAAACGGTTCAGGATGATTCCCATCCGCATCCGCCCACCACGCAGGATGAAAAATCTGATGCGGCAGATGGGAGTCGAGCGAACAAGTGATATTAGTGATGCGTTCAGCATTCTTGTAAATAAATTCGATCAACCGCTGAATATCGCCAACCGAGCCGGGAACATGCAAACTGCCGTCAGGATGACAAAAATCAACCTGCATATCAATGATGACAAGATGCACTTTCTCCTTATCTTCTACGGCCGGTGCCAACGTCACCTTGCCCGCTTCGGCAGCGATGGCCGCATAATCGGGATAATACAATGTGCCAATACGGGCGGGATTATAAATAGATGGATATTGAGTCATGATTTTCTCCTTATTCGTTACTGTGCGCCTTCACATTCTCAGATAAAGTGAAAGGATTTTGTTATATAGTGTCTTAGATACACTTATTTATATCAACAGTATAGTGTACGAAACACACTTTGTCAATAGGCAATTTCAAAATCTCATACTGCACCTATTCCACCGCCAATTTTTTGGTTGTACAAATAAAAAAACCAGCTTATACTCTTCACGCGCTTCAAACATCCTCATGGGTTGCTCGTTTTTAAGCGTCAAGTTATTCCAGAACAACTTAGTTGAACAAACCCACCATTTATCAACGCATGACAAACCACATGGAAACAAAAAATTAGACATTGATTACGCTAATAACAGTGATTGACTTTGCTTATGTACTCAATGTCCCACAAGTTTATGGACAAAAAAGAACAGATTATTGCATTCCAAGGAGAGCCGGGCGCGTATTCCGAGCAGGCGATTCGAGAGCATTTTGGAGCGGAAACGGTATCGCTGCCCTGTCGCTCTTTTGAAGAGATTTTTGCGGCGGTGCGTGACGGCCGTGCGACGCAAGGCATGTTACCAGTAGAAAATTCATTAGCAGGGACGGTTATCCCCGCCTATGATTTATTGGTGGATCACGATTTGCGGGTACAGGCGGAAGTCATCGCCCGTGTGGAGCATTGTTTGATGGCGGTGAAGGGAACGGCCGTTTCCCAAATTCGCCGCGCAAAATCCCATCACCAAGCGTTGGCACAATGCGCCAACACTCTCAAGCGGATGGGGATCGCGCCAGTGGAGCATTACGACACCGCCGGCGCGGCGCGTGATTTAGCCAATGATCCTGATGGAGAGACGGCCGCTATCGCCAGTGTATTAGCCGCTAAAATTTACGATCTGGAGATTCTAAGCCGCAATTTAGAAGACGAATCGTTCAACTTCACCCGTTTCTTCGTGCTGGGACGTGAAGACGTACCCCGATCTGGTACGCCAAAAACATCTATCATTTTTACCACACGGCACGCACCAGGCGCATTGCACGGGGTGATGGCTGAATTAGCTAAGCGCAACATCAATCTTACCAAGATCGAATCCCGCCCACGCGGCAATCGAGCGTGGCATTATCTTTTTTATGTTGATTTTGAAGGGCATGAAGATGATAAACCTGTGCAGGAAGCGTTGTTGGGGATTTTAAAGCGTTCCTCTTTTTTGAAGGTGTTGGGATCGTATCCAGCCGCGAAGCAATGATGACAACGAATTAGGGAAGAAACAAATGAGATTCGCTCACACAAATATAGCGGCAAGAGATTGGAAAAAAGTGGCTAATTTTTATATCAATGTCTTCGATTGCAAAATCAAACCACCACAAAGAGATTTGTCGGGAGAGTGGCTGGACAAAGCGACGGGGCTTACGAACGCAAAGCTGGAAGGTGTTCACCTGTTGCTTCCTGGACATGGCGACAATCCTCCCACATTAGAGATTTTTACCTACGCAGAAATGCACGACACCGCCCCCATCATGGCAAACTACGCTGGCTTCGCCCATATCGCCTTTGAAGTAAAGGATGTGGATGCAACGATGCAGACTGCGATGGAAAATGGCGCACAAAAATTGGGCGAAATCATCAATAGAGAGATCGAAAACGTCGGCCTGTTAAAATTTGTCTACCTCCGCGATCCGGAAGGCAATATCATCGAAATACAATCGTGGGGCGAGCCAAAGAAGCCACTGTCTTAAAAGAATAATCGGCAGATTTCACAGATTAGCGCAGATTGAATGTTTTTATCTGCGTCAATGTATCTTCTCAATAAATCGTGGACAAGACTTGACAAATTTCATCAGCACTTTATTTTACACGAGTATCATTAGGAAAATTTGTCAAGTCTCCCCAGAATACTGAAAAGATACGCGTCAATCTGCGAAATCTGCGAGCAATTTCTTGTAATGGCTCCATCTACCGTTCTCTTTTTCCTTGACCAACATTAAAGTGATACGAAACGGCCGTTTTATGCTATACTTTCCCCGCTTTCGCCGCCATTTATCAAGGGGGCGATCTGATTACTAAACCGTACAACGCTTAATTACACATTCTAGCTACCTGACACTTTTTATTTGGACATGGAATTATGAAACTTTCAAAATCATTCGGCAAAACAGTACGCGAAGCACCAGCCGACGCGGACATGATCAGTCACCAACTCCTTATTCGCGCCAATTTTATCCGCTCAACCGGCGCGGGAATCTACACCTTTATGCCGTTTGGCTACCGCGTCATTCGCAAAATTTGGGCAATCATGTCCGACGAAATGGATAAAATCAACGGGCAAGAATTATGGATGCCCAATCTCCATCCAGCCCCCCTGTGGCAGGCGACAGGGCGATGGGACAGCGTGGACGTGCTGTTCAAACTCAAAACGGGCAGCCGTGAGTACGCACTTTCTGCCACCCACGAAGAGATCGTCGTCGATTTGGCATTGCGCGAAATCAGCAGCTACCGTGATATGCCGCAGATGATCTACCACATCAGCAAAAAATTCCGCGATGAGCGGCGGGCGCGGGGCGGCTTAATTCGGCTGCGCGAATTTGTGATGAAAGATGCGTACAGTCTGGACGTAAACGAAGCTGCACTGGACGAGTATTATCCTGAAATGGTGCAGGCATATTTCAACATTTTTGAGCGGTGCGGGGTGACGGTAACGGCCGTTAATGCTGATTCTGGCAATATGGGCGGCACCGCCTCGCAAGAGTTCGTCGTCATCCATGAGCAGGGAGAAGACAGTTTCATCGCTTGTGACAATTGCGATTACGCGGCCAATGTTGAAGCCGCCTCATTCGTGCGCGAAGGAGAAAAACCGTCCCAATTGAATGAATTGGTCAAAGTTCTCACCCCCAATTGCAAAACCATCGCCCAAGTGGCCGCTTTTATCGGTGTGGAGACGAGCCAAACCAATAAAGCGGTCTTTTATTGGTGGACAATGCCGGGCAAAGAGGAAAACGGCCGTTTTGTTTTCGGTCTCACACGCGGCGATTTGGATATTAACGAGACAAAATTACGGAACGCACTCGGCGGCGGGGAATTGCGGGCAGCGACGGAAGAGGAGATCATCGCCATTAGCGCAACGCCCGGCTACGCCTCTCCCATCGGCTTGAACGTCGCCAAAGATTTTGAAGATGACGGCGTATTGGTCATCGCCGATCCTTCGATAGAAGCGGGCGGCAACTTTGTTGTCGGCGCAAACGATCACGAATACCATTTCACAGGAGCGAATTACCCGCGTGATTTCGCCATCACAACGATGGCCGACATCGCCCAAGCAGAAACGGGGCATCATTGCCCGCAATGTGACGGGCGCATCACCGCCCATCGCGCCATCGAAGCGGGACATTGTTTCAAACTCGGCACGCGCTACAGCGAGGCTGTCGAAGCGACATTCTTGGATGAAAACGGCCGTCCGCAACCGATTTTTATGGGGTCTTACGGCATCGGGCTGGACAGATTATTGGCGATTATCGTGGAAGAGCATCACGACAAAAACGGTATCATCTGGCCGGCTGAGGTCGCGCCTTATGATATTCACCTGCTGCATATTGGCAAAGATGAGGAGGTGTTGGAAACGGCCGTTTCTCTTTACACCGATCTACAAAAAGCGGGCTTTGACGTGTTATATGATGATCGAAACGCACGGCCGGGATTCAAATTCAAAGATGCCGATCTCATTGGCTTGCCATGGCGAGTCACGGTGGGCAAGCGCGGCTTGGCAGAAGGAAATGTGGAAGTGAAGAAACGGGATGCGGATGAACGGCAGTTGATTCCTGTCGGGCAGCTGATTCAGTTTTTGATTGATAATCGGTGACAACAACGGATTATAGAAATGAATGGATACCCGTATTCGTTCATTTCCAAAATTTACCTATATAAAGGAAAACGGCCGTCTAAGACGGCCGTTTTCCTTTACAACGCATCTTCTCAATAAATCGTGGACAAGACTTGACAAACTTCATCAGCACTTTATTTTACACGAGTATCATTAGGAAAATTTGTCAAGTCTCCCCAGAATACTGAGAAGATCCTTTACAACACAGTTTAACAACACTCTAGTACACGCTGGCGGAAGTCTTTGTATCTTATTTGTTGCGGGAATCAGAATTCCCGCAACTCCCATCAGATAGGTATCGGGAATTCCGATTCCCGATACAGGCGGCGTATATCATCTAAGAACTTAGGCCAAGCAATACTAGTCTAGCTCAATCCTCTAGCTTCTAGCTTCCCGCATAGCTATCTTATCAGGAATGCCGTACGCGCCCGCTTTTAGCACCTTAAATGATAAAAGCGCACATTTTACCCGTGCCATGCTCAGCGGTACGCCGATCAATTCCAGCAATCTCTCTTTGGGGAACGCTTTCACCTCTGCTAAGGTCATCCCGATCACTTCGTCTGCCAACAGAGAAGCGGAGGCTTGACTGATGGAGCAGCCGTCGCCGCTCCATGCGATGTCGGAGATACGGCCGTTGTCATCCAGCCGTGCATCCATCCGAATCATATCCCCGCATAGCGGATTATCCTCTTCATAAGAGAAATCGTTCGGCTCTAATGTGCCAAAATGCAACGGATTTTGGTACAGATCAATAATTTGTTCGCGGTAAATGCTTTCATCAAACATAATTTTGTTGTGTTTATACTTTTTTAAGCAACGGCAAATTCTGTAAACGGCCGTTTGAAGGGTGATTGGAAACCTAACACAATATCCGTCTTGGGAATGCCCCGCTCAACCAGTTCGTGAGCAATCCTGCTTTCAGTCATATTGCGCTGAATCCAAATTTTATTATTCTGAATATCAATGTGCATGATAACGCTATACACGCGGTCAAAATCACCACGCCAACCCACATCAACCAATTGATAATGATCATGTTCGTCATCAAATATAAGCTGCGTCTCAATATCTTCATCCATAAGCAACGCCGCATATTCATGCAAAAGAGACTTTACCTGTTAACGCTTATTTTCTGTGGTTACCATAGCACAATCTCCTCTGATTTTGGATCATAAACGATCAGTTGAACTTTATAACGAATCAAACGCTCATTGATGAAGTCGATAATGAAAAACTGTTTATAACTATCTACAGGTACGGCGAAAAATAAGACACGATCTGGCTCTTTGATTTCTAATAAATCACGGTAATTGATAAATTGACCTAAGGCTGGATGGAACTCACTAATCGCGGAGTCACCCAAAAAACTTTTGACCTTCACAGCTATCTTGTCGCTGCCTTTTTCTGCGGTAATCAGACGCTCTGCACCTAAATCAATTTGCATAGAAATACCGCCTATATCAAATGCAAGCGGATCATGGGTGATATGCCATGCCTCTTTTTGTAGAGCATGCTTAACAGCATCGTGAAAAAAATCTCTTCCCACCATGTTTATATTCTACAACATTAACCTTACAAACGGAATAATTTACGAATACGATTCAAACTATCTACTAGTTTGTCAACCTCATCAGTGGTGGTGTGGATGTAGAAGCTGGCGCGGGTGGTGGCATTGATGCCAAATTTTTTATGCAGCGGCATGGCGCAATGATGCCCTGCCCGTACCGCAATCCCGTCCTTGTCGAGCAGGTCGGCGATGTCATGCGGATGCAGCCCTTCAATGGTGAACGCGGCCACACCGCCGCGCTTCCCTGCTGGCGGCCCCCATAGCTTTAACCCTTTTACTTCGCTCAACTCTTCCAGCGCGTAAGTGGTGATGAACTGCTCGTAAGCGTGAATCTCTTCCATCCCCAATTCATTTAGATAATCAACGGCCGCTCCAAACCCAATCCCTTCGGCGATGGCGGGCGTGCCAGCCTCAAATTTATGGGGTAAATCGGCAAAAGTAGAGCCTTCAAAAGTCACTTTACGAATCATATCACCGCCGCCCATGAAGGGGGGCATCGCTTCCAAGAGGGCGCGTTTGCCGTACAGCCCGCCTATGCCGGTGGGGCCGCACATTTTATGGCTGGAAAAAGCGAACAAATCGCAATCCCACGCTTGCACATCGACGGGCATATGGGGGACTGCTTGTGCGCCGTCCACCATCGCCAATGCGCCGACGGCGTGGGCGGCAGCGACTAATTTCTTGATGGGATTGATGGTGCCGAAGACGTTGGAAACGGCCGTAAAGCTCAATATCTTTGTCCGCTCCGTCAACAGTTCATCCAGCGTGGATAAATCCAAAAAGCCATCGGCGGTGACGGGGATATAACGCACAATCGCCTCTTTTTCTTCGGCCAATAATTGCCACGGGACGATATTGGCGTGATGCTCCATCTCGGTGAGCAGAATTTCGTCGCCTGCGTTGATATTGGCACGTCCCCAACTGTAGGCCGCCAGATTGAACGCTTCGGTCGTGTTGCGGACAAAGATGAGTTCGGCCGATTCGCGGGCGTTGATGAAACGGGCGACCTTGCCGCGGGCGGCTTCGTAAGCGTTGGTCGCGTCTTCGCTAAAGCGATAGATGCCGCGATGGACATTGGCGTTGATGGTGCGGTAATACCTGTTCATCGCCTCGATAACGGCCGTTGGCTTTTGCGAAGAAGCCGCACTATCTAAAAAAACAAGCGGCGTATCAGGATACGCCTCCACATCTAATATGGGAAAATCGGCACGGACTTTATTTACATCTAACATGAGGGGTGTAGGGGCGACCCGCTGGGTCGCCCAGAATTAAGCGGGCGACCCAGCGGGTCGCCCCCTACAGGGTTACAAATTTAACTTTTCAACAATGCGGCCAAAGATGCGGTCGCGCACACCTTCGACGGGAATACGGCGCATGAGCGGATCGAAGAATCCTTGTACCGACATTTCGATGGCGGTATTGCGCTCAATGCCGCGACTCATCAGGTAGAAAATCTCTTCGGGATCGATATTGCCCATCGCCGAAGCGTGGGTGCAAGCCACATCATCCGCTTGAATCTCTAAGCCGGGAATGGAATCGGCGCGGGCGGTGCTGTCCAGCATCAAGTTACGATTCGCTTGGAAGCCGTCAATCCGCTGCGAGCCGGGCAGGGCGCGAATCATCCCTTGCCAAACGGTGCGCGAATTCTCTTTTAATGCCCCTTTGTATAGCAAATCGCTGTTTGTGTCGGCGGCGTTATGGTTTTGTTCGGTGTCAAGATCGAGATGTTGACGGCCGTTGGTGAAGAAAATACCGCTCATCCGTCCCCAGCCGCCGCGCTCGTCAAGCTCCAATGTTTGGAACGCCTTCGTCATGCGCGATCCCATCATGCTGGTGACCCAATCCAAACGGCCGTCGCGTCCCACGCGCCCCCGTTCGTGATTGAACTGCCACACATTATCGCCAAAATCCTGCAAACCTGCATAAACAAGGCTGGCATTATCGCCAACGAGCAGTTCGATCACCCCATTGTGCAAAACCTGCCCCTCTCCAGAAGGAGAAGCGTACTCGTCAATGAAAACCGCTTCGCTGCTCTCTTCCATCACCACGAGCGTGTGGGTGAAGGTTCGGCCGCTGGCGTTCCACAAAACAGTGTGGAGCGGGGCGGCGGCGTGGACGTTACGCGGCACGTATAAGAATGTGCCGCCGCGCCAAAACGCGCCGTGCATGGCGGCGAATTTGCCTTCATCCACCGTCACCCCATCACGCATAAAATGTTTTTTGATGAGGTCGGGATGGTCGGCAACGGCCGTGTGCATGTCACAAAAGATGACCCCTTGCGCCTTTAATTCATCGCTAATAACGAAATCGGCGACGATACCGTCAACTTGGAGCATATTGCCACCAGTCTCGTCTTCGGTTAATTGTTGATTGAGGAAGGATGGCAGGGCGGCGGTGGATACGGCCGTTTCCCCATTCAATAATGGATTGATTTCATCCAGTTTCAAACGGCGCAAGCTAGTACGCCGCCACGCCTCATCATTGATCGTCGGCATCGGCCCGTTTTCATACACACCAAACGCCTTCAATCGGAATTCCAGCATCCACTCTGGTTCATCAAGCGATGCGGAAAGTTGTCTTACTGCGTCTTCTGTAAACATAGTTTTTACAATTAGCAATTAGCAATGAACAATGAACAAATTGTTCATTATTCATTATTATTACCCAATCGATCCTTCCATTTGTAATTGAATCAGGCGGTTCATTTCGATGGCATATTCCATCGGCAACTCTTTGACGAGCGGCTCAATGAAGCCGTTGACGATCATGGAGGTCGCCGTTTGCTCATCAATGCCGCGACTCATCAGGTAGAAAAGCTGCTCTTCGCCGACTTTGCTGACAGATGCTTCGTGACCGATGTCAACATTTTGGGCATCAATCTCAATGTAGGGATAGGTGTCCGAACGGCTCTCGGGATCAAGTAAAAGCGCGTCACAAACGACGTTTGATTTACAATTCTCAGCCCCGTTATACACTTTCAACAGGCCGCGATAGGAGGAACGGCCGCTTTTTTGTGAAATTGATTTGGAAACGATTCGGCTGGTGGTGTTGGGAGCGGCATGGATAACTTTGCCGCCTGCGTCTTGTTGCTGCCCTTCACCAGCGAAGGCGATGGATAATATCTCACCATGCGCCCCTTCCCCCTTCATAACGACGGCGGGATACTTCATCGTAATTTTGGAATTATGTACGATAAATCCTTGTGAGATAAAGTTCCCTGTACCCGCTACTTCAATATCCCACGTGGGTCGTTTAACGGCCGTTGCATCCGAAACATTCACCGGCACAATTTCCACCGCATCACTCAACACGATATTAGAACGCCCCACAGTACGGCGCATACTGTTCTGGCGCGGCGGCTGCATCTCAGCCCGTTTGCGTAAAGAAGGGCTGATATGGGGATAGAACCGTTCATCAATAAAGAATTCCAACCGATGAGAGCTATGCGCCGTGCATTGCACACCCATAATTTCCACTTGACGCGGCTCGTCAAACTCAGTATTTAAACGAGAAGTAATGCCCAATGTGACCAATAACGAAGCTGTATCTTCCAGCAAATGCTTATTGGCCGATTTTAGATTGAAATATCGCCCTCTCGTTGTGCCATCTGCATCCATATAGCCGCCGATAAACGCCAATCGCTGCGATTCTGGAAGTGACCATACCCACTCTGGCACACGTTTATCTCCAGCCTTGCCTTCAAATCCATTAACATGGAAGAATTCAGCCAACTCTTTACTATTCCAAGACAGATGCACACCATCAGCACGCTCTGTCGGTTCGGCATCAATGACATTAGCCATCGTTTCAACCAAACGTCCCCGCGCTCGATCTTGGACAGGGGCAGAAAAGCCAACTTTTGCCCAACGGACAACATTCTCAGTTTCCCCATACTGCATTTGGATGTCGCCATCTCCTATCCAATAGCCAAATAACCACATCATATCGTCGGTTGTGAACGTATCCACCTTCATTCTCGACAGGCGCGTGCGGCTCATCGTCAAGTTATCGGCATACTGATTAGATGATGCAAATGTCGTTTCCAATATCGGCATATCAAGAGAGTATGGCGTGCCGCAGGGTATGGATTGGCGCGGAATGATCGCTTCTTTTAAGTGATCTGCGCGAACATACGCTAATTGGTATCGCCCCGATTTCTTCGGTTTATCGGGATCGTAAACGTAAGAATAGAACGGATGATTGGCCGTTACCTGTAATTTGCGCTCACCAACAGAGACGGTATGGACATATTGACGACCTGAAAACCGTTTAGCGGTCACAGGGCGGTAACATAATTCACCGCTCTGCTCGTCGTAAGAGAGAACCTCATCACCCACATTAACATCTTCAATCGGCACAAGACCATTTGGCGTGGTCACGCTGGAGCCTTCGACCAGACAGCCTAAATTTGCATCGACCCATTCCATCGTCGCGTTCTTTTCGGCGACGGCGCGTTGGGTGACAAGATTGTAGACATTGGTTGACCAGTTTTGGATGGTGCTGTAGCGGCAGCGTCCCCCTTCTTTGACCAAAATTTCAATCACACCAGAGTGGAAGGAATCTTCGGAGTAGATGGGAGCGGTACACCCTTCGACATAATGGACATACGCATCTTTATCAATAATGATGAGCGTGCGCTCAAACTGCCCCATATTTTTGGCGTTGATACGGAAATATGCTTGCAAAGGCATCTTGACATGCACGCCGGGCGGAACGTAGATAAAGCTGCCACCTGACCAAACGGCCGTGTTCAACGCCGTAAACTTATTATCCGCATACGGAATAATCGTATTAAAGTATTCGCGCACTAAATCGGGATGCTTGGCGAGCGCGTCATCCATTCCCATAAAGATGACCCCCAGCTCCTCCAACTCCTTCTCTATATTGTGATAAATCATCTCAGATTCATACTGCGCCGCCGCACCAGAGAGAAATTTTTGCTCCGCTTCGGGAATACCCAATTTATCGAACGTCTCTTTAATATAATCGGGAACATCATCCCATGTGTCGCTGTTTTCTTTGGTCGGTTTGATGTAGTAATACACATCATCAAAATCGATCACCGATAAGTCAGGCCCCCATTCGGGCATTGGGCGTTTGAGATAATGGGCATACGCTTTTAGGCGGAAATCAAGCATCCACTCCGGCTCTTTTTTCATGGCCGATATGGTGCGAACCAACTTCTCGTCCAGCCCTTTTTCAGCTTTGTAGACGTAATCCTCAGCGTCAGAAAAGCCGTATTTTTCGGCATAATCTTGATTAACTGTGGCGACGACCTCTTGCTCTTTTTGTTTTGCGGTAAGTTCAGCCATTACGCCTCCAGAGCGGGGTGCTGTTCACGAATCCAATCGTACCCTTCGGCTTCCAGCTTTAGGGCTAAGTCAGGGCCGCCGCTTTCGACAATACGGCCGTCTAACATGATATGCACAAAGTCTGGCTTAACATAATCCAAAATACGTTGGTAATGGGTGATGACCAACATGCCCATATTATTTTCCTTATGCAGCCTGTTCGCCCCTTCGGACACGACACGGAGTGCGTCAATGTCCAAACCAGAGTCTGTCTCGTCCATGATGGCAATTTTGGGTTCAGCAATCGCCATCTGCAAAATCTCTACCCGTTTTTTCTCGCCGCCAGAGAACCCTTCGTTAAGGTAGCGGCCAGCGAATTTGTGATCGATGCCCAGCAAATCCATTTTTTTGATCAGTAATTTGCGGAATTCACGCAGAGAGATGCCTTTGTCGTCAGGATCAATCACTTTGCGGCGGGAATTGATCGTTTGGCGCAAGAATTTTGCCAATGTCACGCCGGGAACGGCCGCTGGATATTGAAAAGCGAGGAAGAGGCCGGCGCGGGCGCGTTCATCAGCGGCCATCTCTAGCAAATCTTGACCGTTAAATTGAACGTCGCCGCTATTTACTTCATAAGAGGGATGGCCAGCTAATGTGTAAGCCATCGTGCTTTTTCCAGAGCCGTTCGGCCCCATTAACGCGTGAACTTCGCCTTGATTAATGCTCAGATTAATACCTTTTAATATGTCTTGATCTGCAATGCTGACGTGCAGGTTTTTAATGTCTAATGTCGCAGCCATCGTCTTATAAACTCCTTTTTAGGATGGGATATTTGTTTATTTTAGAGATGCAAACGGCCGTTTGCGCCCTTCAAACTCATATATCTATCGTATCTTTTCAGTATTCTGGGGAGACTTGACAAATTTTCCTAATGATACTCGTGTAAAATAAAATGCTGATGAAATTTGTCAAGTCTTATCCACGATTTATTGGGAAGATACTATTTATCTCTTAAAATCTTAAATTTACAGGCCAAGATTCTAGCATGGAGGAGGTGCATAGTCAATTTTTATCATAATATTAATAAAAATATACAAATTGACAAATGCCCCTATTCTGACTATACTCCCCACCGTAATTTGCGAGCAATTTAATAGGGAGATTTCTCCCACAGGACCATTTTCAAATATTTAATTACCCCGTATCCAAACTATTACTCCTGAGAAAAGAGGAATCCATCCAGCTAGAAACATGGATTTCTTGACATGATTCATAAATCAAAAGTTTTGCTCTACAATTCGTGAAAAAGAATAGAACGCAGATAACGCAGATTTTCAGGATAAACCAGAAAAGAACGATCCGCAGATTAGCGCAGATAAACATATTCAATCTGCGCTAATCTGCGAAATCTGCGGACAATTTCTTGTACATGGTACAAAAATATCACTGAGAAGGTACTAAAAGTACCTTCTCAAAAAGTTGGAGGCATGATTACAGCTAATTAAAAAAGGAACGCATTTACTCGACTGACGTAATTTGTTCCTTTCTTAATTGGTTGTAATCACCCTGAAATACTGAGAAGATATTACTAAAAATGTATCTTCTCAGTATTCTGGGGAGACTTGACAAATTTTTCTAATGATACTCGTGCAAAATAAAGTGCTGGCGAAATTTGTCAAGTCTTGTCCACGATTTATTGAGGAGATACCTAAAAATCCTGAAAATCTGCGTCCTATCCTCTAGCTGGATTGTAAAGATAGGTATCTCTATTTTGAAGCATGTTGATTTCTTTGTCCTTACAGAGACGGGGACGAAAATGACCACTGCATACTTATTTTTCCAACGCAATCATACATAAATGATGGCGCAAGGAAAGGGAACTGGCATAGTGACATCAATACATCCAGATGGAAACCAGAGTACGCGCGATCTGATTTTGTACACCTTGAAAATAACAAATCAAGCAAAAGTTGATGATCTAGCAGAAGCTGCCAATGTGTCCCCCGTCACAGTGCGCCATCATCTCAACGCATTAAAGGCAGATAGATTGATCAAGATGGAAAGTGTGCGACGAAAGGTAGGACGGCCGTATTACATTTACAGTCTCAGCGAAACAGGACACGAACTATTTCCACGCAAATACGTACGGTTCACCAATCGCTTACTAGAAGAGCTAAAAGACAATCTCCCCCCTGATACCGTCACGACCGTGTTCGATGGTATCGCCAGAAAAATAATCGCCGAGCATAAAGGCAAATTTGAGCATCTCCCCTTTGATGAGCGGCTCACTTATTTGACCAACACCTTACGCGAAGAAGGATTTGTTGTAGAGTGGGCACATGACAAAGATCAATACACACTTGTCGAATACGGTTGCCCCTACTATTCAGTCGGTGACCAACACATTGAAATTTGCGGTCTCGATAAAGATTTGATGATCTCCATTTTGCAAACACCAGTAGAACAAACAAAATGTATTTTGCATGGTGATAAGACTTGTCAATTTACCTTCTCATCACAAATAGATGAAATAGAGTAACCACTACAAGATTACTTCAACTTCCTTCTGGAAGGGATGACCATCCCCAATGATTTATACAACTGAAAAATTGAAGCAATATCCAAAGAGCATTACAAAACAGAAACAATAGGATGAAACAATGACAGCACAAAAAGAAGATAATTTACGAGAAGCATTACGCGCCGTTGTAGACCCCGAAATCGGTCTGGAAATTGTTGAGTTAGGGCTTATTCGTAAAATTGAAATAAATGATGACGACGATACTGCCAAAATCACCATGATTTTGACAACACCATTCTGTCCATATGGGCCAGCTCTTGTTGACCAAGTACGCAAAATTGGCAATGATTTAGCGGCTGGCGGCGCAACCGTCGAAATCGGCACCGAATTATGGGAGCCAGGCATGATGGAAGAGGGAGCGGGCAGCGATTGGGGGTTATTCTAAACGCCCAGCATCTCCCTTCCATACCATCCATAAGGAAAAACTCTGCCGAAAAAATTCATCACAGCTAACGCTCTCAGGAGATTAACTCAATTTCCTAAGGAATAAGGATTAAATAAAAGCAGAAACTTCCATCTGTCATTTCCCCATCTTCATGAGGGCAGGCTCTGCAAAGGCAGAAATCTACAGTCTGGAAAATCATGGATTCCCGCCTAAAAGAGTTTACCCTCACGAAGGTGGGGGCGGGAATGACAACTTTAGTAATTAAATAAATCCGCGTTCCTAAAAGCGTTAGCCGTCACCTTTTACCCATCCGCACCCCCAATTCTCCATTCTCTATCTCCATTCTCCATCTCTATCTCCATCCTCCATCTCCATCCTCCATCTCTATCTCTATTCTCTATCTCTATCTCTATCTCTATGCTAAAATCAGACCATTATGGAAAAATATGATTATGTAGCGATTGGACATATTTCGGAGGATGTGGGCAAAGAGGGTGCGCTTCTTGGCGGCACAGTCTCCTTTTCGGGGTTGACGGCGAATAAGTTGGGGTGCAAAACGGCCGTTTTAACCAGTGCCGCTCCCGATTACGATTTCAAAACCGCCCTACCCGCCCTCACCGTGCATCACATCCCCGCCGATAAGACCACAACTTTCCAGAATATGTACACAGAATCGGGACGACAGCAGACATTATACGCCCGCGCCGCCCCTTTGCATGCCGCCGACCTCCCCTCTGGTTGGGAACGGGCGACTATCGCCCACTTCGCCCCCATCGCTGACGAAGTGGATGTGGCGATGATCAAAAAATTTGGCAACGCACAAATCTGCCTAACGCCGCAAGGATGGATGCGGGGATGGGACAAAAACGGCCGTATCACCCCGATCCATTGGCAAGCCGCCCAAGAAATCCTTCCCCTCGCCGCCGCCGTCATCCTCAGCGAAGAGGATATGCCGGCACGCGACACCCTGTCCTTATACAAAAAACAGAGCCGTTTGCTGGTGCTGACGCAGGGCAAAAAAGGATGCACCGTATTTATGAACGGCAAAGAACGGCATTTCGCCCCCCCATTCGTGCATCAAAACGCCGAGACAACCGGCGCGGGCGACATCTTCGCCGCCGCCTTTTTTATACGACTCCACCAAACGGCCGGCAACCCATGGGAATCCGCCCGATTCGCCAACGAAATAGCAAGCCGTTCAGTGACAGAAACTAGAATTGCAGAAAAAATTGAGCAAGCGTGCAGGTAGCAAACGTGCAAGTTTGCATGTGGCAAATTTGCATGCAGCAAGTCTGCATGTGTGCAAGTAATAGGTGTGCAACCATGCACACATGCCCGCTTGCACACATGTAGATCTCCCCTTATGACAAAAATTTACGCGATTGCAAATCAGAAAGGAGGCGTTGGTAAAACGACCAGCGTCATCAATATCAGTGCATTTTTGGCCGCTTCCGGCCGCCGCACGCTCGTTGTGGATATAGACCCGCAAGGAAACGCCACTTCTGGGCTGGGATACAGCAAAAATGAGGTGGAGTACACCACCTACGATGTGTTGTTGCAAGAGATGGCTGTCGAAGAAGCGTGCATCCATGATGACGCATCACGGCTCGATATTCTGCCAGCGAATCCCGGCTTGGCTGGGGCAGAGGTGGAGTTGGTGAATGTGATTGGGCGCGAATATCAGCTGAAACAAGCGTTGGAAAAGGTTGACGGCCGTTACGAATATATCCTCATCGACTGCCCCCCCAGTCTCGGCCTGCTCACCCTCAACGCCCTCACCGCCGCCAGCGACGGCATCTTGATCCCCGTCCAATGCGAATATCTGGCGTTAGAGGGATTATCTCAATTGACCGCTACGATCAAATTAGTACAGCAATATCTAAACCCCTCCCTCGCCATTCGCGGATTAATGATGACAATGTACGACGGCCGTACCAATCTCAGTCGGCAAGTGGTGGAAGAAGTCCGCCGACATTTCCCCAACAAAGTGTTCGCCGCCATCGTCCCCCGCAACGTCCGCCTCAGCGAAGCCCCCAGCTACGGCCAACCGATCAATATCTACGCACCCAAATCACCCGGCGCATTGGCGTACAAAATTTTAGCGGCGGAATTAGTGAAAGGAGACAGTAAGTAGCAGGTTTGCATGTTTGCAAATGTGCATATCTGCAAGTGTGCATGTTTGCAAGATTGCAGGTTTGCACACATCCCGCATGCCGCTTGCACACTTTCGTAAGCATATCGCCCCATCAACGGCCGTTTTCCTCACCTTCATAGCCGCCCTTGCATCGCTTCGCGCTTTATATGAGGGGACGTTTCCCCGTTTGGCCTTTTTGGCTATGCCGCTTTCAAATCTACTGATTGCAGGGATGGCCGCCGTGGGCGGGGGGCTGTTTTTGTGGCGATGGGCGGCGCAGAAAAGCGATTCCATCTGGCTGCCAACGGCCGTTTTCCTCCCCCTCCTCCTCAATTTACTTTATTTGCCACAAACGGCCGTTCACCCCCAATTCGGCAATTTCCTCCTCTTCACCAGCATCTGGCTGACCGCATTGCTCACCGCCCATCTCGTTCAGCCGCACACCCCGCGATGGCAAGATGCCCTATTTCTACTCATTTATACCGCTCCCATCTATTTGTTGACAATGGGGCGCACCGTCGGCAAAGCGGACAGCTTCGAATTCCAAGTCGTCATCCCCCAATTGGAGATCGCCCATCCGACAGGATATCCGCTCTACATTTTGCTGACCAAATTGCTCACCCTCTTCATCCCCATTGGCGAAATGGCGTGGCGGGTGAACATGATCACGGCTAGTTACGCCCTTCTCGCCCTCTACTTGCTCTACGAACTGATGCGCCATCTCACCGCGATGCCGATCATCGGCGTGCTGACCGCCGCCCTCTTCGCCCTCACCCCCACCTTTTGGAGCCAAGCGATCAATGCCGAAGTGTACAGCCTCAACAGCCTCATCATCACCGCCGCCCTTTTACTGATGGCAAAAATCAGCCGCGAGCCATCCCGCCGTCTCCCCTTCGCCCTTGCCATCGTGCTGGGATTAGGGTTGACCAACCATCTCACCACCGTTATTTTATTGCCGACGGCCGTTCTCACCCTCTTCTCCGCCCGAAAAAAGATCAACCTCCGCCCCGTCACCCTGCCCGCACTGCTGATCGCCTTCCTGCTGCCCCTGTCACTCTACGCCTATCTCCCCATTCGCTGGCAAGCACTGCACGACGAGCCAATGGGCGCGTCCCGCTTTATCGAGTGGGTTATCGCCGGCCGTTTTCGCGGCGCATTGCAGCTATGGGCGTGGCTACACGATCCTGCCCGCTACACCGTCGTTGCCCGCCTGCTCACTGCCGAATGGACACTGTTTTATCTCCTTGCTGCCGGCATCGGTCTCCTGATTTTAGCGAAAACGCAGTGGCGACACGCCTTCGCCCTCACCCTCACCTTTGCGGGATACAGCTTTTACGCCCTCAACTATTACGTCCCCGATTTAGCCGTCTTTCTCATTCCCGCCCATCTCATCATCGCCATTCTCATCGGCACAGCCGCCGCCAAAGCAGACCGCTCGGCCATCCTGTTCACCCTTTTCGCCCTGCCGCTCTTTGCGCGGGCGGGGATGGAAACGTGGGCGCAGCTGGATCAATCAACCGACGACGGCTTAACGCGCTGGGGCGAAGCGGTGCTGGCTTTGCCCCTAGCCCAAAACGGCACCATTCTGGCCGACAGCGAAAAAATCGCCCCGCTCTACTATTTACAACGAGCAGAAGGGATGCGCCCCGACTTAGACATCCTCGTCCTGCCCGACGAAGCGGCTTACCGCGCCGAAGTAGACGGCCGTTTAGCCGCCGATCAACCCGTCTATCTTGCCCGCTACCTGCCATCCCTCCACACGATTTATTATTTAAGGGCAATGGGTCCATTAACCGTTGTCTCCACCCACCCCCTCACGGATCTGCCCGATGGCATAAACCGTATCTCCGAAGCTGTTGGTGAACTCACGCTGATCGGCTACACCATCGAAGCCGACGCGGCCATTGCCGAGGGGGAGACGGCCGTCACTCTCTACTGGCAGGCTGACGCGCCCGTCAGCCGCCCTTTGCATATTTACATGCGCTGGCAAAACGGCGATCCAATCAATCGCGCAGGAACTCACCCCGTCCATAACAACTACCCAGCCAATGCGTGGCGCGATAACGAAATTGTGCCCGATTTTTACACACTCCCCCGTC
>WFSA01000254.1 GCA_015486215.1 Anaerolineae bacterium
CTGATGCAGGCCGCGAGCAAAGATGGTTGCGTCTTCGTAGATGCTGCGGTCGAGAATGACACTGTTGGGGCTGGTCGCCAGCGCAAGGTATTGCTCGGCGCGGTGGCCGAGAAAGTACATTTGCAGATGGAAGCCCCATTGCGCCATATCAGCGTAAAAGTCGGGCAAATACGGGTTGTCGGCAACAGATTCGTGACCGATTTGCCAGCCAAATCGTTCACCAAGCAGGTTGCTCAATGTCGTTTTACCAGACCCGATGTTGCCAGCGAGGAGGATGATTTTCTTGTTCATGGATTGGGGGATGGAGGTTGGAAGTGCCAGTCACGGGGCAGAAGGTCTTGGTTAATTAAGACCCCATCGCCCCGTGACTGGCACTTGGGTGTTACCAGACGCGGCAGAGCATACCCTTGAGGTAGGCCGCTTCGGGGAAGGTGAGGAGGACGGGGTGGTCGGCGGCTTGCCCCATCGTGTGGATGAGTTGCACGTCGCGGCGGGCATCAATGGCCGCGCCAAAGATGACTTTTTGGAACAAATCGGGGCTGATGCGCCCAGAGCAGGAGAAGGTTGCCAGCAGGCCGCCCGGCCGTAACAGACGCAACGCCAGCCAGTTCAAATCTTTGTAGCCGCGTGTGGCGCGGTCAATATCTTTGCGGCTGTGGGCGAATTTGGGCGGGTCAAGGATGACCATATCGAATTGGCGGCCAGTATCCCGGTAGTAGCGCAGCACCTCAAACGCATCACCCGCGAGGTATTCGTCGTCGGGGCGGTCGATCTTATTGTGCGCCATGTTCGCTTCGGCGATTTCCAGCGCGGGGATGGAGCTGTCGAGGTTGACGATGTTGCCCGCGCCGTTGGTGGCGGCGTAGAGGCCAAATCCGCCGGTGTAGGCGAAGGCGTTGAGGATTTCTTTGTCGGCGACAAAGGCGGGTTGGGTGATAACGGCTCTATTTTCGCGCTGGTCTAAATACAGCCCCGTTTTGTGGCCGTGCAGGAGATCAACTTGGAAGAAACGGCCGTTTTCCATCACAACCAACGGCGACGGCGGCTCTTGCCCCCATACCAGCCCCTTCACTTGCGGCAACTGTTCTTTTTGCCGTGCAGGCACATCTGAGCGTTCGATGATGCCTTTGGGCGATAACATATCAGCCAATAGCTCCACGATCATATCGCGGCGCACATCCATCCCCGCCGTGAGCAGTTGCATGACCAGATAGTCGCCGTATTTATCGACGATGAGGCCGGGCAGGCTGTCCGATTCGGCGTTGATGAGGCGGTAGGCGGTAGTGGTGTCGTCATTTGCCAGCCATTCCCGTCCAGCGACGGCGCGTTGGATTTTGTTTTGCCAGAAACGGCCGTCGATCTCCTCATCCGTATCCCAACTGAGCAAGCGGGCGCGGATTTGGGAGTGTGGGTTGTAATAAGCGGTGGCGAGCGGTTTGCCTTCGGCCGTCGCAATTTGTACCAAATCGCCTGTTTTTGGATCGCCATTTACGGTGTCAATCGCCCCCGAAAATACCCACGGGTGACGGTTACGCACGGGCTTTTCGCGCCCGCGCTTCAATAATATGGTTGCTGTGATTTCGTTCATGGGGCGAGTGTAGTGGACATGGGGGAAGTTGGCAATAATCAGGAGTGGGATGGCGATTTCACGGATGAACAGGGGCGAAACAACGATGATAACGGCCGTTTTTCATCCAATTCACCCCATCCTGCGTATGTACAAGTAGAAATTGGACACCATTTCACAAATACAGACAAACACGATGACCGTACACGCTATTGGCAACAACCGTATCCCTCTTGTAAAATCCCGCTCATTCAGAAGTATGATGAAGGAGTTGGATATAGTGGTCGTTTACACGACGATGGATGACGCGGCGTTGATGCAACGCATCATCCACAAAGACGAATCTGCGCTAGGCGCATTATATGATCGGTACAGCCGTCTCGTTTTTAGCGTGGCGTATGGCGTGGTGCAAAATCGGGAAACGGCCGAAGAGGTAACGCTCGACATTTTCACCCGCGCATGGGACAAAGCGGAAAGCTACGACCAACGACGCGCCAAAGTCAGCACATGGTTAACGCGCATGGCGCGTAATTTGGCGATTGATCGGCTGCGACGGGAGAAAGTGCGCCCCTCGCATCACAGCGTCCATTGGTCGGAAGTGACGGCCGAACCTGTGACCGATGATAATTCGCCAGAAACGGCCGTTTCCCTCAATATGGAACAACATCGCGTGCGAACGGCCGTTAACAGCCTGCCCCCCGACCAACAAGAGACGCTGTCGCTGGCCTATTTTCAAGGATACAGCCACAGCCAAATCGCCAAATCGCTAAATCAGCCATTAGGCACAGTAAAAGGACGCATTCGCGCTGGAATGCAGAAGTTACGCACCCTGCTTGCAG
>WFSA01000255.1 GCA_015486215.1 Anaerolineae bacterium
CCGCTACGATAATAACTTACACTAACGATATACAAGGCTTGACACAGGTTTTGGCCGCCGATGACGGCACAACAACAACGTACAATGTGTACGGCTTAGATTTAATCAGCCAACAGGCAGGGGCTGGCGATTCCCGCCTGCTGCTTGCTGACGGCTTGGGCAGTGTGCGGCAGGAGATGGCGGGGGATGTGCTACAAACTACAACTACTTATGGGCCATACGGCAACATGCTTGCCCAAACTGGCAGCAGCGGCACAGTTTATGGCTTCACTGGTGAACAGGAGGATGCTGCAGGGCTACTGTACTTGCGAGCGCGATATTACAACCCTTCTCTTAATCAGTTCCAATCGGGGGATATGTTTGCTGGATATGCAAAACTACCGCAATCCCAGAACGGTTATAATTATGTACATGGTAACCCTGTTAATCTGACAGATCCTACGGGAAACTGCGTCTTTTTTGGCATTGATACGTTAATATGTGGTGGTGCTGTGATTGTTGTTGGTGCTGCAATTCTCATTTACCAGGCACTATCTCCTACCCCAATCCAAGTCCCGTCTATTAATTTCGACTTGGATAAACCGTGGGCTGAAACTCTCCCTAGAGCAACATTGGCTGTTGCCGTATGTACCACTCTTTCATTGGAGGCAACTACTGAACTCCAGCGCAGATTTGATGATGAAGAGAATCATCCTATTCCATTTAGCTGGCCTGAAGATGATCAAGACAACAAGGGTAAGGATATAGCACTCGGTATTCGCAACCACCTAGGAACTTTTGTGAGAACTCTAAACGAATTTGGTGCCCTGACAGGAAATAAGGTATATGCTTATCAAAAGTGGAAAAATGCTGGTTTATCCACCTTGGATGCAAATAGATTTCATGACTTTGAAGAAGCCTTTATGCAAGCATCATCTAACGCTGGTGCTATTCACTTTAACCTTAAAGGCATTGTGAATGAACGACTGGGAGTAAATGATGTCCCATATTATATTGAAAAGTTTGGTGGCAACGGGGCAGACCCAATGACTATAGTGAACGAAAGAATAGGCTTTGTTACAGCATGGGAACTTTTAACAATTAAGACGAAGGGGCTTTGTTCGAAAACCTTCTTCTATAAAGATGGTGGAGTTAGCCCTTCATTTCAATCTTGGCATGAAATTTGTAGTCCGTAACATCAAATGATGTTTAATTTAGTTCTGAACTTGGTTGAAATTTATATTAATGAAACCTGAGTGATTATACGAATAAATTAGAGGTTGATAATAACACAATGATTAGTTTACTTAGTGATATAAATAATCCCTTATCATACCAATGTTTAGTTTACAGTTACCGAGCGGGTCATAGTCAGTTGGATATTCGAGTGGACAAGCTAGGTGAATTCGGAAGTGCCAAAGCTTTCTTTCTTATCTTCGGTGAGGTAGAGTACTTTGAAGGCCCTGTTTTATGGCAAGGGGTTAATTTTGAATTGGGTTCTTCTGAGGAATGTGAAAGATTACTGCGTTGCAATTTGAATTATCCTTCCAATGAGGAAGTTTCATTGGAAGGATTTCGCTTATTTCAGGTTAAAACTGATAGTTGCTTAATCAAAATCATAGCCCGATACATTGGTAAAGAAAAAACAGAACCATAATAATACATCTCTATCCGGGTGCATTCCCATAGTGTGACATATTGATAATAAAAGTTACCACGAAGACACAAAGGACACGAAGATTGCTATTTTCTTGTTTTTCTTCGTGATCTTTGTGTCTTCGTGGTTAAATTTAAGCCATATTAGGAAAAAATCGTCGTGTTTGTTCTTAAATAAAATGTATTTAGTCCATTTATTGACATATCATACTTTGGGAATGCACCCTCTCTATCCTCACCGCCCCCGCGCTACAGCACGGTCGTCTCTACTGCTGTGGCGCGGGTAGAAGCGTGACCGCTGTAGTCGTGCATCACCAGCGTCGGTGCGTACGACAAAGCCAACCGCGTAATCGGCCTGACCCACACCAATGCAAACGGCACTCTGTTAGGCGAATATGCGTACACGCTAGACGGCGTTGGCAAGCCGCAACTGGTTACAGAAACCCTCATGTCACCAACATTGATAACCGTGACCAACCAATTCATAGAAAATAGCGGTATGCTGGTTGTGGAAGCGGAAGATGGCGAAGTGACCAACGCCAGCGAGCAAAGCTGGCAGGAACGAACAAATCAAACGAGGTTCAGCGGCGATGGCTACATGCAAGCCCTGCCCGATGTGGGGACGATTTGGGAAGCAGACGATACCGCCCCCCATTCATCCATCCAATTCCCGGTGCAGATAAATAATGCCGGCGACTACGCCGCCTGGATACGCGGCTATGCCAGCGATGGCGGCAGCGATTCGCTCCATCTCACCATTGATGGGGCGACGGCCGACAGCGCAGCACAGCTTACCGGATTCGCCCCGCGCAACTGGGAATGGTCGCGTCTGACGATGAACAGCAGCAGCGCAACCCTCTCTTTCCCCATTGCCGACAGCTATAACATACAGCTTTTAATGCGCGAAGATGGATTACGGGTAGACAAAATGCTGCTCATCACCGACACCAACTACATCCCCACAGGGAACGGCCCCGCTGCCAGTGACATCCAACTCATCACCGACACCATCTCCAGCCATCTACAAACCCACACCATAGCGTACGCCTACGACAATCTGTACCGCTTAAAAGAAGCGGCTTACACAGGTGCGATTACAGCCACTTATCAATACGATTATAACGCTGTTGGCAGCCGCACGGTGTACACGACCACCCATTCGACAGGCTCAGGGCAGGCTCTCGACAGCACCGTCGTCACCACCTATACCTACGATGCTGCCAACCACCTGCAAACCGCCCGCGCCGATGACACAGGGGTGACGTGGTTTTATGTTTATGACGGCAATGGACAGCGAATCCGCCAAATCCCCAGCAGCCTCACCCCCGCCGACGGCGAAACACGCTACACCTTCAATCAGGCGGGGCAGATGGCTCGCATTGAAAAGCACGATGGCAGCAGCTACCGTACCCAAGCCGACATCGGCTACGATGGGTTGGGAAATCGGGTGTTGGGTACGACCTATATCGAAGGCGTGCCAGTAACGGTGACGTACACGTTGGACGGCGCGTTCGGCCAGCCGCTCGTCGTTGCCAGCGACGCGGCAACCACCCTCATCCTCTACGGCAAATATGCCATTGGTGAATACAAACTAAACGCCGCCCCAGCCGAAGCGTGGCAATA
>WFSA01000256.1 GCA_015486215.1 Anaerolineae bacterium
CCCTCGCAAAACAGCATACCATCTGATAATTTAGCAGTCACCCTGCCCCCAAAAGTGAGACTGGAAAAATTATTAAGTATGGTCACCATCGGCGACCTTCATAATCTAAAAAAGGATCTGCATCAATTAGAAGAAGAAAATACCGACTACACTTCCTTTACTACCCACCTCAACCAATTTGCGGCCGATTTTAACATGAGCGAGATTGAAAAGTATCTTCGGAACTGTTTGAAAGCGTAAAAACATGCACCCTGCAAAGAGCAGCATCTGATTGATGGATTGGTTAAAAGAACGCACGGCAATCTCCCCCCACGCTCCCGCTCTCATCATTAATGCCCAAACATGGACATATGCTGAGTTGGACAGAGTGGTGCAGCAAACGGCCGTCACCCTCCACAACAACAGTATCCGACAAGGCGATCACGTCGCCGCCCTCCTACCTAACTCAATTGAGTACGTCTGCCTTGTCCACGCCGCCGCACGAATTGGGGCTGTACTTGTGCCGCTAAACGGCCGTTTAACCCCCGCCGAACTCCAATGGCAGATCAACCACGTCGGCTGCAAGATATTGATAGGTAATGCGGCATCCGCAAAAGCCGCGAAAAAATTAAATTGTCAATTGTTAATTGTCAATTGTCAATTGTCAATGAGGGATACACCGTTGATAATTGACAATTGCCCATTGACAATTGACCATTACCAATCCATCATCTTCACCTCTGGCACAACAGGCAGACCAAAAGGAGCGGTAATCACCTTCGCCAACCATTTCTGGAGCGCGACCGCTTCTGCTTATCGGTTGGGCGTATCCCCAAATGATCGCTGGTTGAGCGTGCTGCCACTCTATCACGTTGGTGGATTGGCAGTGCTATTTCGCAGCTGCTTGTATGGAACGGCCGTTATCCTCCACGACCGCTTCCGCCTGCCCGCCATCAACGCCAGCCTAGACAACGACTCCCCCACGCTCATCTCCCTCGTCCCCACCATGCTTCGCCGCCTGCTTGCCAGCCGCGACAAGTGGCCTGCCAGCTTGCGGTTAATTTTGCTTGGCGGGGCGGCGGCTTCAGCAGAACTGATTGAGGAGGCAAATAAATTGTCAATTAATAATCCACCACCTCTTGTTGCTCCTACTTATGGGCTTACGGAGGCGACTTCGCAAGTGACAACGATGCGGCCGGATGAAGCGGTACGAAAGCAAGGCTGTGTCGGTAAGCCGCTCATGTTTACGAGCGTAAAAATTATAAATGAAAATGGGGAATCGGTATCACCCAACCAAATCGGCGAAATTATTGTCACAGGGCCGACGGTGATGGCCGGCTACTTCCAGAAGAAGTCACGCTTTTTACAAAAGCGTGACTTCCTAGCCACAGGCGATCTCGGTTATCTTGATGAGGATGGGGATTTATGGATTGTGCAGCGACGTACAGATTTGATCGTGACAGGCGGAGAAAATGTATATCCATCGGAAGTGGAGAGGGTGTTGAGAGGACATACGGCCGTTTTCCAAGCGTGCATCGTCGGCCTCAACGACGGTGAGTGGGGACAGATCGTCGCCGCAATGGTACAGCTTCGCCCCAGCGCAGCCATAACAAAGGCTGACTTACTTACCTTTTGCCGCCAACGCTTGGCAGGCTACAAACTTCCGCGTTACATGCGTTTTGTAGACGCATTACCCCAAACCGCATCAGGCAAAATCGCCCGACACGCTGTGAAGGAACAATTAGCAGCAGGGCGCAGCAAGTGAGCAAACTTGCAAACCTGCACCTCTCTATTACAATCCCCCCATACACAACTATTTCCGTCAATGATGAAAAATTGACATTTTGAACGAGGTTAAAAAGCAAATGAATAATGAAAAAGGAACTTCCAGCTTCAAAATAAAAGCTGGTTTAGCACAAATGTTGAAAGGCGGCGTGATCATGGATGTTGTCAACGCCGAACAAGCCGTTATCGCCGAAAAAGCAGGCGCAGTAGCCGTGATGGCCTTAGAGCGCGTCCCCGCTGATATTCGTGCCGATGGCGGCGTAGCCCGCATGTCCGATCCCGGCATGATCAAAGAGATCATCGCCTCCGTCTCCATCCCCGTAATGGCAAAAGCACGCATCGGCCACTTTGTCGAAGCGCAGATTTTAGAAGCGTTAGGCGTAGATTACATCGACGAAAGTGAAGTTCTCACCCCTGCTGATGAGTATTATCACATTGATAAACACGCCTTCGATGTCCCCTTCGTCTGCGGATGCCGCAATCTGGGTGAAGCGTTACGCCGCATCGGTGAAGGCGCAGCGATGATCCGCACCAAAGGGGAGGCTGGCACAGGCGATGTGGTGCAAGCTGTCTATCACGCACGCACGGTACTGGGCGACATCCGCCGCCTGCAAGGGATGCCCGACGCAGAGTTGATGACGTATGCGAAGAATATCGGTGCGCCGTATGCGTTGGTGAAGGAAGTGCGGGATAACGGCCGTTTACCCGTCGTCAACTTCGCCGCCGGCGGCATCGCCACACCCGCTGATGCAGCGTTGATGATGCAGCTTGGCGTAGATGGGATATTTGTCGGCTCTGGCATCTTCAAAAGCGGCAACCCAGCCGAACGCGCCGTCGCCATCGTTAAAGCGGCAACCCATTACAACAATCCTGCCATCTTAGCCGAAATCAGCGAAGGATTAGGCGAAGCGATGGTTGGCATCAACGTCAGCAGCCTGCCCGAATCGGAACGTCTGGAAACACGCGGCTGGTAGACAGTATAAGTGACAGGCACGGGGCAAGAGCTGTTGATTGGCTAGTACACACTGGCGGAAGTCCTTATATGTTATTTGTTGCGGGAATCGGAATTCCCGCAACTCCCATAAATAGGTATCGGGAATTCCGATTCCCGATACAGGCGGCGTATATCATCTAAGAACTTAGGCCAAGTTATACTAGGGCCGTACGCCCCGCCGTGCGCCCCGTGCCAGTCACTTGGAGTTGAGTATGAAAATTGGGGTATTGGCGTTGCAAGGGGCGTTTGCCGAGCATATTGTGATGTTGCAGGCGTTGGGGGTGGAAACAGCCGAAGTGCGGCTGCCTGATCAGTTGGCTGACTTGGATGGCCTCATCATTCCCGGCGGTGAAAGCACGACGATTGGCAAGTTGGCCGTCATGTACAATTTTATGGAGCCGTTGCGTGCCTTCGCCGCCGAAAAGGGGATGTGGGGGACGTGCGCGGGCATGATCTTCATGGCAAAAGAGATCGGCACGGTGGGGACGGGGCGTGATCAGCCGTTGTTAGGCATCATGGACATCGTGGTGGAGCGCAATGCGTTCGGCCGTCAGGTAGACAGCTTTGAGGCGGATTTAATCGTGGATGGGTTTGATGCACCGTTCCCCGCTGTCTTCATTCGCGCCCCCAAATTGGTGGAAGCAAAGGGGGATGCGCGGGTGATTGTGCGCTTGGAAGATGGAACGGCCGTTGCTGCCCAGCAAGGCCGCTGGCTGGTGACTTCATTCCATCCTGAATTAACGGGAGACGGCCGTTTTCATGAATACTTTTTGAAGATGGTGGAAGATACAGGGGAATAATATGGATACAAATGAAATAAGCAGAATAAAAGCGCAATTCGCTAAGAGGGACTCAGGCAATGATGCCCCCCGACATTCAATCAACGCGGCACTCCAAAGAAGCGGCACTTACGTTTATAGGGATAATCTTAGGCAAGCAATGCGCCAAGATATGCAAGAATACCTTGTAGATATTGCACAAGAATACACAAGCCACGTTGATGATGAGAAACAGATAAAGAACATAAACGCATTTGCAAACATGATTTCGGAGAAGCATGGTGCTATTCTCAAAAATGGACGATTCCGCATAGGCGTTGCCCAAAAAGCTCTGAATCTCTATCTCAAATATCAATGGTGCAAAGGCGAAATAGCAATTCCCCCACATTGCCCGTTTGATAGAGGTATTCTCTTTGAACTATCTTTGAATGGGGTTTGGACGAAAATGGATAGCATGGATGATTACAAGACGTGGGTTGCGGCGGCAAGAAACAAGGCGAAGGCGGAAGGATACGGGTCAATCGCGGAGTGGGAATTGATGGTTTGGGGGGAATAGGGTAACTACACCCCTGCTGGCAATTTGACAGTGAAGGTCGCGCCGTTGTCTGGATTATTAACGGCCGTTTTCATGAATACTTTTTGAAGATGGTGGAAGGGGATTAACTAAATGACATATGAATCAATAGATAAATTGCAAAATGCTCTGGGTGAAGAGGTTTTCCATTATACCAAAGACCGAAAAAAGGCCGCAGGAAGGGCACTCGGCA
>WFSA01000257.1 GCA_015486215.1 Anaerolineae bacterium
CCCGCAACCCTTGTCATGCAGGTATCGGGAATTCCGATTCCCGATACAATAATCAAAATTTGCAAATTTGACCTACGATAATCGTACAGGAACTTCCGCCAGCGTGTACTAGGTCTGCGTGGCGGAAGTTTCACAATGGTTTCCGAACTGCCTGTTGCGGGAATCGGAATTCTCGCAACCCTTGTCATGCAGGTATCGGGAATTCCGATTCCCGATACAATAACCAATGCAGGTATCGGGAATTCCGATTCCCGATACAATAATCAGTGTGTTATTTCCGCCCATGTGTACTAGTGGGCAGGTATGCAGGTGGTTGAATGCGCGTGTATACTTGTAAACATGCAAACTTGCAACATGCAAACTCGTAAATTATGAAACCTTTCTTGAAATGGGCGGGAAATAAATTCCGCGTTGTGAAACATATTTTGCCGCATCTCCCTGCTGGGGGACGGTTGATCGAGCCGTTTGTCGGGTCGGGGGCACTGTTTTTGAACAGCGACTATGACGCTTACCAGTTGGCGGATAGTAACGCCGATCTCATCACCTTGTACCAGCAGGTGCAGAGGGACGGAGAGGCGTTTACCGCTTATTGCCGATCCTTTTTTACGCCGCAAAATAATGATGCTGACCGTTACTACGCTTTTCGGGTGCGATTTAATGCGCTTACCCCTTCGCGTGAAAAAGCGGCTTTGTTTTTGTATATGAACAAGCACGGTTACAACGGATTATGCCGCTATAATAAAAAAGGAGGGTTCAATGTCCCGTTTGGACGGTATAAAAAGCCGTATTTTCCTGAAAAGGAGATGCGGTATTTTTATATGAAGGCGCAAACGGCCGTTTTCCACCATCAATCCTTTGCCGAAACGATGAAAACGGCCGTTGCCGATGACATCATCTACTGCGATCCGCCCTATGTGCCCCTTTCAGCTACCGCCAACTTTACCAGTTATGGCGCGGATCCCTTTGGTATGGACGAGCAAGAGCGATTGGCGGCATTGGCACGGGAGACAGCGGATCGCGGTATCCCCGTCCTTATTTCTAATCACGACATTCCCATCACCCGTCACCTGTATGCTGAGGCCGATGCGATTTATCGTTTCAAAGTGGCGCGAACGATTAGCCGTGATGGGGGGAAGCGCACGGCCGTTGATGAGCTATTGGCTCTATTTCAGTAAGGCCATTCATGAAAAATAATGACAATCAAAATTTTGGGTGATTTAAATTTAGAAATGGTATCTTCTCAATAAATCATGGACAAGACTTGACAAATTTCGTCAGCACTTTATTTTACACGAGTATCATTAAGAAAATTTGTCAAATCTTCCTAGAATATTGAGAAGATACTCAGAACATCTAATTATGAAGCGAATTATTTTATTTTTTTTAGCATTAACGGCCGTTTTCACCATAAACATTAGCACCTCTGCCCAATCCGACAGCCCGTCGTCCCCTTTTGGAGTCATCGAAAGTTACGAAGCGGCCGATCAAGCGGGCGATTTGAACATTGGCTGGACACGCATACAGTTCCATTGGGGGGAACTGCAGCCAGACGGAGCCGATGAGTGGCAAAACAGTGTCACTGATGCGCAGATTGACGCGGAATTGCACGCCAAACGGGAGGTGACGGGGCTGCTTATCGGTATTCCCGATTGGGCGCGGGGTGAGGACGATCTGCCGCAAGGATTGTGGCTGACGCATGATGATCCTGATAATTTATGGGCGGTTTTTGTGCGCCAGATTATTGAAAAATATGACGGCCGTATCACCCATTGGACGATCTGGAACGAACCCGATATTGAGGAGAGCGAGCTGGCGCACACATGGGATGGCAGCGTCGATGATTTTGCCCAACTCCAGCGCGTCGCCTATCTCGTCGCCAAAGAGGTGAACCCTGATACCATCATCCATCTGCCCGCCTTCACGTATTGGGCAGATGAGACTGCAGGGCGCGAGCAATATATGGCGCGTCTGCTCGACAGCATCATCGCCGATCCCGAAGCGGAAGCGCATAACTACTATTTTGATGTTGCCACCGCCCACATCTATTTCCAGCCTGACCAAATTTATACGCTATTGCACTTTTTTCAAGAAATAATGATGGATAGGGGGATGGACAAACCGATTTGGCTGGCAGAAATGAACGCGCCGCCGATGAATGACCAATACTGGATTGTCGAAAATCCGACATTGACGGTCGGGCTGCATGAACAGGCGAACTTTATTCCTCAAGCGATGGCATCGGCGATGGCGGCGGGGGCGGAGAGGATCGCCATCTTCAAATTGAAGGATACGGAGAGCGATAAGCTGGCAAACCCTGAGCCGTTCGGCCTTTTGCGGCGGGATGGCAGTCGCCGCCCCGCGTTTTATGCGTATCGCACAGCGACAACATTGTTGGCGAATGGGGAAACGGCCGTGCGGGAGCGATGGGATGGAGTCGGGCAGATTCGCATTGATCAACCATCGCTGGGCCAATCAACGACGCTGCTTTTTTCACGTCTGCCCATCACGCAGACCGCCAAAATCCCAGCTACCGCCGCCCGCGCCTATCTGCGTGACATCAACGGCACTCGCGCTGATAATGACATCTTTGCCCATGGAGGATTTTTTACAGTCGATCTGCCGCCATCCACTTGTTATCAGCCCATCGGCGATTATTGCATGATTGGCGGGGAGGTAGCCTATCTCATTCAGGAGCGGGACCCGTCATTGCCGACAGCAACACTGACGGCGGTGCCAATACCGACGGCGGCGCCAATACCGATGGCGGCTCTGTCCCCTGCGCCGCCTGTTGAAGCGGTAGCGACGGCCGTCATCACCCCAACCCCATCCCCGACAGAAATTGTTTTGCCGACCTTGACAGCAACGGCCGTTGCTCCATCACCCGTATCGACGGTGGAAACGGCCGTTGAGACAAGCAATAATAACGTCGGCCTCTACTTTGTCGGCGGCGGGGTATTGATAGGGCTATTGATATTTGCTTTATATAGGAAGGGAATAGGGCGCGGGTGACAATGATCCGCAGATTAACGCAGATTTTTGAACTTTTTTAGTATCTTCTCAATAAATCGTGGACAAGACTTGACAAATTTCGTCAGCACTTTATTTTACACGAGTATCATTAGGAAAATTTGTCAAGTCTCCCCAGAATACTGAGAAGATACC
>WFSA01000258.1 GCA_015486215.1 Anaerolineae bacterium
CAAATGAGTTGAACCAAAGTGATTGTCACGGGGCAAACGGACTTAATTTACCCGAAACTATGCGCCCCGTGACTATCACTTCTACTGAAATGAAACACACCCGTATCATTAGGAAAATTTGTCAAGCCTCCCCAGAATACTGAAAAGATACTTGGATAACTGTTTAATAAAGGGACGCAGATTTTCAAGATTTTCAGGATAAACGCAGATTTTAGAATGGAACGCAGATGCTTCGCACGCGGATTTAACGGATGAACGCGGATTTTTTTCTTATATCCGCGTTCATCCGCCCGATCCGCGTCCTCTTTCATCACTCACTACTCGCCAACACCTCAAACGATTCTACAAATACATTTTCACTATTATAACCGAGCCATTGCTCAATGATTTCGCCATCTGCGCCCACAAGTAAAAAATGGGGTTGAAAGCGGAAGCCGTATAACTCTTTGGCGGCATCATTAGCAGGATCATCAATATCAAGGTAAACAAATTCAATTTCGTCGCCGTACTCTTCTTCTAACCCATGCACGATGGGTTTCATTTGGTTACAAGTGCCTCACCAATCGGCATAAAATTCGACTAACTTGGGCTTGCCAGCAACGGGCAGAACGTCTTCCGTCTCCTGTTCAACGGCCGTTGGCTCTGCAACAACTACCTCACTTTCTGTTGGGGATGGGATGGGGGAGGAAACGGCCGTTGGTTCTGCAACGGCTGGTTCTGCAACGGCTGGTTCTGCAACGGCCGTCGGCTCCTCAACAGCAGCCCCCCCGCACGCCGCCAACAACAATATCATCAACAATAAGAATATCTTTTTCATAAACACCTCAATATATGTCAAAATAAGTGGCACACAGCCACAATCAATCCCATTATCTATACAAAATACGCAAAATATAGGAATCTAGCTTACATAACCGCATAAACTCTCATTATTGAAAAGAGGTTACGCCCAATGAATCACGCCCATTTATTGCAACGATTTACAAAATAATGCGTAAGGGTAAGCAAAGTATAGAAGTTGAATATAAAGTATCTTCCTGAGAAGGTTTGGAGAAAAAATGAGTGTATTAGGTAATATCGTGTGGTTAGTTTTTGGCGGCTTTTTCGCTGGATTAGGTTATATTATTGGTGGAGCGTTACTATGCGTCACCATTGTCGGCATCCCCTTTGGATTACAGACAATTCGGTTGGGAATGGCAACGATGGCTCCCTTTGGTAAAGAAGCGAGACCGAATAAACGCGCGGGCGGTCTGCTCTCTTTAATTATGGACATCGCTTGGCTGTTTCTCTTTGGATGGGAAATCGCCGTAGCTCATTTTCTCGGCGGCGTTTTATTGAGCATCACCGTTGTTGGTATTCCCTTCGCCAAACAACATTTCAAACTCATCCCCATCGCGCTGTTCCCCTTCAATTACGAACTGAGCAAATAAGGGGATTCGATAATGCTACGTGAAAAATAGGACGCAGATTTTTACTATTAATGCTATTCTTGTACCATGTACAATAAATTATCCGCAAATTTCGCTGATTAGCGCAGATTAAATGGTTTTATCTGCGTCAATCAGCGAAATCTGCCCTATCCGCGTTCCATTTCTCTGGAAAGCGATATAATTGTATGCTTTCTTTAATTGTTGCGATGGATATAGATAGATTAATCGGCGTAAACGGCCGTATCCCTTGGCACTTACCCGATGATATGGCGTGGTTCAAGCGGCAAACGATGGGCAAACCAGTCATTATGGGGCGAAAAACATATCAATCCATCCCTGCCCGTTTCCGCCCCTTAGCTGGCCGCCGCAATATCATCCTCACCCGTGATGACAATTTCACCGCTCCTGACTGCACCATCGCCCACACTCTTGATGAAGCGATCATCGCCGCCAATGCGCCCGAAATAATGGTCATCGGCGGCGGCACGCTGTACGAACAATTCTTACCAATAGCGGATCGGCTATATTTAACATTGTTGCATAGCCGCTTCACCCCTTCCCCCGCTCCCGCCTGCTTTCCCGATTACAATGATGGGGATTGGCAGGAAACATATAGAGAAGAACACCAGATAGACGGCCGTCACGCCCATCCCTTCACGTGGTTTATATTAGAAAGAAAATAGGGCGCAGATATTCAGGATTTTGACATGGTTCATTTCATGCGAAATGATCTTTACACTTTGTGGGCGGGCACAACGCACCCCTACAATTTACTCCTGTAGGGGCGGCCCTTGTGATCGCCCCTTTATGGTCGCCCAATCACATGACAACTATAAAGATAATTCTCGCCATTTTGAACCATGTCAGGATTTTTAAGATGAATGCAGAATATCTTCTCAGTATTCTGGGGAGAGTTGACAAATTTTCCTAATGATACTCGTGTAAAATAAAGTGCTGATGAAATTTGTCAAGTCTTGTCCACGATTTATTGAGAAGATACAACGCAGATAAAACAAAAAAAATCTACGTCCATCCTGACAATCTGCGTCCCATCTCCTCACAGCATCACTCCAATAACAATTGGTAAACCGTCCCCGTCGTATGCCCTAGCAGATACAACTCCCCGTCGGCTCCTCTGCCGAAACTGGAAATTTGTAGATCGCTGTCATATACCTGATGATGGGTAAAACGGCCGTCCATCTCTCTAAACAAACTCCAGACCGTCCCCCGACAGAAATCAGCCATAAAATAGTTCCCCTCCATCTCTGGAAACTGCGTTCCGCGATATACATAGCCGCCGGTGATAGAGCAGCCGTCATCGTGACTATACTCAAACACAGGAATTTCCAGCCCCGTTTTATCGCAGTCGTCGCTCAAAAAACAGTGCGTCCCTTCCATGATATTCCAGCCGTAATTTTCGCCGCCCGTTGAGCCAACGGCCGTAAAATCAATCTCCTCCCACTCATTTTGACCGACATCGGCAATATATAAATCTCCCGTCAATAGATCAAAACTAAAGCGCCACGGATTCCGCAATCCATACGCCCATACCTCATTACGGACACCTTCATCCCCCACAAACGGGTTATCGGCGGGGATGGCGTAAGCCGCTTCCTCATAATCGACATCTATACGTAACAATGTGCCTAACAAACTGCCCCGATTCTGCCCATTGCCATCGGGGTCGTTGGCACTGCCGCCATCCCCCATCCCGATATACAGATAGCCGTCAGGGGCAAATGTGACCAAGCCGCCATTATGGTTGCCATACGGCTGATGAACACTGAGAATAATCTCACCGCTATTATGATCAGCCACGTTCGGGTCATCGCTCACCTCATAACGAGCGACGACGGTATCGCCGTTTGGTTTGCTGTAATTGACGAAAAAACGGCCGTTTTCTGCATAATTCGGATGAAAAGCCACGCTCAACAGCCCTTGTTCCAACGCCCATCGCGCCACCGCCCCGCTCATATCCAAAAATGGCGTGTCCAATAATACCCCATTCTCAATAATACGAATGAGGCCGCCTTGCTCAACAACAAAGAGACGGCCGTCTCCCGCATGAGTCAAATAGACCGGCTCAGTCAACCCGTCAACCAACAGCGACAGCCCAATACTGGTCGCCGGTTTACCCGCAAACGGGGTCGGGCTGGGCGGCGGCGTGGGGGATGGCTCCTCAGGAGCGGGGGATGGGCTGACGGGGGCATCAGCAACAACGGCCGTTGGCTGGATGGGTGCAGTCGGCGCGGGGGTATCAGTGGGAACAGGCGTTTTGGTCACATCTACAACGGGTGGTGTCACTCGATTAACTGTTGGCTCTGGTTTTTTCTTGTCGCAGGCTGTTAATAGCACGCCCATTAACCCTGCCAATAAAAGTATACGTCTCATACGACTCCTTATTTTATCAAACAACAACAAACCGCAGATTACGTCGATTTTCACAGATTATATAGAGATAATCGTATCTTCTCAGTATTCTGGGGAGACTTGACAAATTTTCCTAATGACACTCGTGTAAAATAAAGGCTGACGAAATTTATCAAGTCTTGTCCACGATTTATTGAGAAGATACAGATAATCTGCGGATCAATCATTCAAATAGATAATTTCACATCTCTCTCCATATTTTACCATCTGTTCATAAGAAGCACGCTGTAAACAAATACCCTTTAACAAAACAGCGCATTTTTTACAGGCAAAAAATAAAAGTTGACATCGAACACTTGTTCGTGTAAGATACAGAACAGATGAGCGATTATTAGGCGAACTGGGTTATGTGAACTAAATGCAAACACAGCCGTCTCAGGAGCAAACGTATGAGCAAAAAGAAATCATTATCTAAAAGGCAAAACGCGATTTTGCGCTTTATTTATGAATATAACGATGAAAACGGCAGTTCACCCAGCATCCGTGAAATCGGAATAGCGACAAAAATTAGTTCAACATCCGTCGTCAATTATAATCTAAAACGGTTAGTCGAATACGGCTACCTTGTCCGCAAAAAAATGGTCGCACGCGGCATACAACTTACCGACAGAACCCAAGCGATGTTCGCCCCCAAACGAGTGGATGCTTTTATTTCCACCCTATTCCGTGTGCCGCTACTCGGCAACATTGTCGCTGGTGAACCGATCTCCATCACCGACAACGACTTTCAAACGTATGATGAAGATGACAGCATCGGCGTTGCGGCCGACATGCTGCCAAAACGCACCGACGATATTTTCGCCCTCAAAGTAGACGGGTACTCAATGGTCGGGGACATGATCAACGATGGCGACATCGTTATTTTAGAAAAAACAGAACAACCCCCAGACGACGGCACAATGGTAGCCGCATGGGTAGAAGGTGAAGGCACAACTTTGAAACGGATATACCGCGAACCAAAACAGAATCGCATCCGTTTACAGCCTTCCAATCCAACGATGGAACCAATTTATGCGGCTGTAGAAAATGTGCAAGTGCAGGGGCGGGTTCTAATGGTATTGCGACAAACAGCATAAATAGAGCAATTGCAACCTCTAAAATTAGACACTGATTGTACAGATGAACACGGATAAAAAGATCAAAATCAGTGAAATCTGCGTGATCAGTGTCCAATTTCTACAAAAAATGAGGTTGCAATCTACGCTAATCTACGAAATCTGCAGACAATTTCTTGCACATGGTACAAGAATATCACTGATAAGGTACTAGCAGCATAAATAGAGCATTTGCAAAGTAGCAGGGTTGCGAAAGTATGAACAGTTTGCAATCCTTCTTTTTTACTTCAGGACAAGAACATTTGTTCTGACAAAAAGGTAACAGTATGTACAACACAGAAGAACGACAGCAAGATCGTTTACAATATCAACTAGAGATGCAATCTCATCAAATTGAGCGCGTCTTATCTAATCATCAGGTAAACGCGCAAGTGGTGGGGGGCAGTATAAAGCCGCACGCTGTCAGCTTTGATTTACACGGGCAATTAGCGATGGGGATGGAAAAAATCAGCCGGCTAAAGGATGATTTGATACGTTCGTTAGGAACAACGGCCGTTAATCTCATCCCAACCAGCCCCAAAAGCAGCGACACGCATGTGCAAGTTGAGGTGGATACAGCCGAAAGCCCGCCCGTGCCATTGCTTGACTTAATGCCGATAGCCGAACCATTGCCACCTCTGAGCGGCGTAATTGGATTGGATGAAAACGGCCGTGCGGTCACCCTTGATTTTTCGGCTCCAAAAACGAGCAACGTGCTGCTCACAGGCGAAAGCGGCGCGGGCAAAACGACATTACTCCGCGCCCTCGCCGCCTCATTGGCAATACATACCCGTCAATCCAAATTGCAACTTATCATCATCGCCCCGCAATCGCAGGACGAAATTCCCTATGCCGAACTTGATCCATTGCAGCATTTGCCCTCTATGTTGACACGGCCGTATTACGGCATAGAGGAAGCTACTGACGCGTTCAATTTCCTCTCTGACGAGATGGCATATCGGCACGATCAACGGATGAACACGCCCGCACTCATCATCATGCTAGACGAAGTATCGCCGCTATTAGACAAGCAGGTAGCCAATTTGCAAACGCAATTGATTGAACTATTACAGCATGGTAGCAAAGTTGGCATTCATCTGGTGATGGGAACAAGAGAGCCAGAAACGGCCGTCAATAACAACGCCATTCGCGCCAATATCCATCGGCGCATCGTTGGGCGCAGTCAAAACGCCCAACAATCCCAACTAGCGACGGGACTCGTCAAAGCACAAGCCGAATACCTGCTTGGACAAGGGGATTTTCTAGACGTGCATCACGGAAAAGCACACTATTTCCAAGCGGCCAGCATCAGCGATTACGATTTGCATATGACATTGAGAAAACTATATCGGGATAGACCGCGCCCCTTACTGGCTCAATCCTTCTCCCCCCGCCCCGCCATTGAGGTAGAAGAGAAGCCAGCCAAAAATGCGCCGCAACATTTCATCTTTGATGGACACTCCATCAGCCAACGGTACGACACGCCGCCGCAAGAAGAAGGAGAAGAAGTCTACGCCCCCTTCCCCTTTGATATTTCTTTTGATGATATGCCGCCGCCGCCAGAGGCATTTGTTTATAATTAGTACCTTATCAGTGATACTCTTGTACCATGTGCAAGAAATTGTCCGCAGATTAGCGCAGATTAAATGTTTTTATCTGCGTCAATCTGCGAAATCTGCAGATCATTCTTTTTTGGTTTATCCAGTTAGGGAAGTGGGCAACCTAACAAACCGCCCAGAGAGTGGAAATGAGGCAGGTCGGTCATTTTACCGCCTGCTTCCTTTTTAGGAATAAGGATTAAATAAAACCAGAAACTTCCATCTGTCATTCCCGCCCCCATCCTCATCTTCATGAGGGCAGGCTCTGCGAAGACAGGAATCCACAGTCTGGGAAATCATGGATTCCCGCCTAAAAGAGTTTGCCCTCACGAAGGTAGGGATGGGGGCGGGAATGACAACTTTGGTAGTTAAATAAATTCTCGTTCCTTAGGTATCTTCTCAATAAATCGTGGACAAGACTTGACAAATTTCACCAGCACTTTATTTTACACGAGTACCATTAGGAAAATTTATCAAGTCTCCCCTGAATAGTGAGAAGATACTTCCTTAGATTGTTATATTACTAATCTCATCCTCAAGAGCTTGTTGATTAAGCACCCCATTTACCCTATTATGATAAGTAGCGAGGGCGACGTAATCAGCCAAAGCGGCCAGCACTTGTGTGTCTGCGCGTGTGAGCGGAGCGTATGGATTATAGGTAGTCACATACAATACACCAATCGCCCTGCGGCGAGAAAGGATGGGCATGTAAAGTGTGGATTGATTATCGGAGGCGGGATTGCCGCTATGTGCCGATGTCGCTTTAGGGCTGGCTAAGACAAATCTCTTTGTGCGAAATGCACGAGCGATCATACTATTATTAACGGGTTGATGAACTGTGTACGCCTCGCCCCCTTTGTTCTTTATGGCATGTATATAAAATTTTTCCTCTTCCGCATTCCATAATACCAATCCGCCAGCTTCAGCACCAACTGCAAAAACAGCCCCATCTACAATACGATGATAGACGGTTTGGCATATATGATCGGCGTTGATGGTTTGCCCAACTCCATATAAAACATTAAATTCACGGGCACGTTGTTTCAAATCAGAGTTATTGCGGGTTAATTCTTCGATCAGCTCAACGCGCTCACGCTCTAAACGGGAGGTACGCAACGCTTTTTCAACGGAGGCTTCAATCTCATCAACCCGAACTGGTTTGATAAGATAATCGAGAACACCAAGACGAAAAGCGGCAACGGCCGTCTCTTCTGACCCTTGCCCCGTTGACAAAATAGACGGTATCTGTCGTCCCTGTTCTTCCAGAGCGGTCAACATTTCTAAACCGCTCATACCCGGCATCTGCTGGTCAGTCAGGATTAAATCTATATGTTCATTCTCAAGGATTTTTAACCCTTGAATGCCATTTTCTGCTGTCAACAGATCATATTTTTGCAGCGCATTAAGCGCGTAATATAGATATTCGCGTATATCATCTTGATCGTCTACTATTAGGATGCACTCTCGCATGATTATCTTTGCTCCACCTTTCCACAAATAACCCACCTGCTTCTGTAACTTTACCCGCCGTTAAGCAAAATGGCAACATCATTGACATGAATTTTGTGAGAATTTCTGTAATTTAGCGTAATCTAAAATTAGACAATTTCCTTTGTCTCCTGCGAAGAAATAGGACGCAGATTGTTAGTACTTTATCAGTGATATTCTTGTACCATGTACAAGAAATTATCCGCAGATTTCGCAGAGTAGCGCAGATTGAATGTTTTTATCTGCGTCAATCTGTGAAATCTGCGGATCACTCTTTGCCCCATTTTCATATGATGCAGCCTTGCTTACTCGTTGAGCATGGGTTAGCATGACGGCCGTTATGAAAAAATTACCCCTTCTCATTCTATTATTCCTGCTGGGCGCGTGCGACGGTAGCAATGACGCTTCGTCAACCCCCGTGCGCGATGTGGTGATATTGGATTTGAGCATGATCAACGGCCGTCCCCCCATCGATCCGCAAAAAACCGACACGCAAGATAGCCTTGATTTAGCTGAAAATCTGTTTATCGGCCTCACCAACTACAACCATCAAACCAACAGCATCGATCCCGAATTTGCCCAATCGTGGACTATTAGCGACGATGGATTAACATGGACATTTGATTTGCGGCAAGATGTTTTTTGGGTGCAGCCAACAAAGGCAGACGGAAATGAAACGGCCGTTATCCCCATCCGCCCCGTCACCGCCGACGACATTGTATTCGCTTTGCAACGCACCTGCACCCGCAGCACAGGCACGCCCGACGCGTTTATCTACTTTGTCATTCAAGGATGCCGCTATTTATACGAAAATCCGCTCAAAGGAAAACAGACGCTCACCGATCACGATCAACTCCTCCTTTTTGGCGCAAAAGCGATAGACGATCACACCTTAGCGGTCAGCCTCAACACGCCCGGAAGCAACTTTTTGAGCATGACAAGCAGCCCCGCCTTCACCGCTGTCCCCCGTGATTTAGTCGAGGAGTATGGAGATGATGCTGGTGTTGAAGGGAAATCGCCGACATGGAACAGCGTTGAAGAAGCGGTATACAGCGGCGCATTTATTATCGCGCCGACTTCGACGAAGGATCGCACCATTTTGCACCGCAATCCAGAATGGAAACTGCCGCCGCGCATAGATATTGTTGAAAAAGCGGTCAAAGTGGTCAATATATGGCATTATGAAAGCGAAGCCATCGCCTTTCAGCAGTGGCAGAAGAAGCAGCTAGACATTTCACCCTTGCCCGCAGATCAACGGGAAACGATGCTGGAATCTAAGCCAAACAATGTCTTGCTCCTCCCTGAGCAGACGCTGTTTTATTTGGGATTTAATATGGACAGCCCCGCGCTCGGTGACGAGACTGTTCGACAAGCGTTGAGCGCGGCATTGGATCGGGAAGCGTTTGTATTAGATTTGTATAACGGCCGTGCAATCCCCATGCGCCATCTGATACCGCCCGGCCTTGTCGGCTCGCTGTTAGCCGATCAAACGGGGATTGGCTACAATCCAGATTACGCTCGCCAACAAATGGCGGCCAGCAGCTTTCGCGCCTGCCGTTTGATGCCGCCGATCACCATTCTTGTCAGCAGTGCTGACCTTTCCCTCCGCGTGGCTGAATTGGCGCGTGATATGTGGGTTGAGGAGTTAGGCTGTAAAACGGATCAAATTATCATTGAGCAGGCGAGTTTAGGGCAATTATTAGCCACCACTGTTCCAGACAACGAAGGGACGCGCCCCGATCTGTGGGAGTTGGGATGGACAGCCCATTATCCTGATGCTGATAACTGGATGCACGATCTATTGCATTGCAGCGACGGGCAAAATCGGGAAAAACGGCCGTGTACCCCCACCGACACCCTCATCAAGCAAGCGGCCATGAGCATGAACATCGAAGAGCGGCAAGGGATATACCGCCAAATCGAAAATCAATTCTTTGGCGAAACGGGCAGTTTTCCCATCGCCCCCCTCTATTTGCCCGGCACATACCGCTTGGCGCAATCATGGGTAACCGAGTATCACCCCGCCCTCTTCGGCGGCGAGCAGTACGACAGCTACATTCTTGACCCTGTCTTGAAACGACTAGAACGCAGCAGAGAAGAGGGGAAGTAGCAAGTTTGCAAGTATGCACATAACAACCTGCGTACTTGCAAACATGCACACTTGCCTGCTTGCACAATTTTTTATGAACTGGATTAATGAAGCCGAGCAAATCGGCGTACGGCTGACGGCCGTTCAACAGGAACAATTTTCTCATTATCTTTCTCTTTTGATGGAGTGGAATGGACAGATGAATTTGACGGCCGTGCGCGAGCCGTCAGCTATTGAAGGGCGGCACTTCCTTGACAGCCTCACCTGCGCCCCTTTGATGGGCGATTTGAGCGGGTTACGATTGATCGATATTGGTACGGGGGCGGGTTTTCCCGGCTTGCCACTCAAAATCTTATACCCCGAATTGCGGCTGACTTTGGTGGAAAGCGTGGGCAAAAAGGCAAACTTCCTGCGGGCGGTCACCGATGCGCTCTCATTACGTGATGTCACCGTTCTACAAGAGCGGGCAGAGGTGCTGGGGCAGCAAAAGGCACATCGCGGGCGATATGATTGGGCAGTGGCGCGGGCAGTGGCAAAATTGCCGACGCTGGCCGAGTATTTGCTCCCATTTTGCAAGGCAGGCGGTCATATGCTGGCGCAAAAAGGGAGACGGGCAGAGGAAGAAACGGCCGTTTCCCACCGTGCCATCACCCTTTTGGGCGGCAGCAACCCCAAACTGCACCCCATCACCCTCACCGACAACGGCACGACCATCATCTTGGTCAAAAAAATCAAACCAACGCCGCCCGCCTACCCGCGTCGGATCGGCACGCCTAAGAAAACGCCCTTGTGACCAGTTTGCAAGTTTGCATCTGTGCAGGTTTGCAGACATGCCCACTTGCAAACTTGCCCGCTTGCTTCTCCGCTAATGAAACTAAAACTATCCATCATCCTCCCCCTTTCTGGGCTAACCGTTCTTTTTTTTGTTTGGCTTTTGGCTAACCCCGCTTGGGTTGGTGAATTTTTCAGGCTGATGCAGATGGCGGCGGGGTTGACATTAGCCGTCGTTTGGGGGATGTTGTTTTGGAAATGGAAACGGCCGTCCACCTCCTCATCCCTCCCCACACTGGACGATTTATACGCGCTCACCCCCTACGAATTTGAAAATTACACCGCTGAACTCTTCCGCCGAAAGGGATATGATGTTACCATGCGCGGCGGTAGCGGAGATATGGGGGTTGACTTGCTGCTGACAAAAGAGGACGGGCAGCGTGCCATCGTGCAATGCAAACGGTATCGACATACGATCAGCCCTGACATCGTGCGCGAACTGTTCGGCACACTGGTTCACGAACGGGTCACGCATGGATTTTTGGTCACAACGGCCGATATTTCCAAAAATGCCCGCAAATGGGCAAAAAACAAGCCGTTGACATTGATTGACGGGACACTATTATTAGAAATAATTACCGCATTAGACAAAAAAGCGTAGGTCAAGTTTGCAAACTTGACCTACAGAAAAAAGAGGTGGATTTTGGCAGAGATAACGACAGTTTTAATGGTACGGCATGGGCAGACGGAATGGAATTCAAACGGCCGTTGGCAAGGACATGCCGATGTTCCTCTCGACCAAACAGGGCGAGAGCAAGCGGCCGCCATAGCACGGCGATTGGCAAAACAGACAGAATGGGCGATTGACACCATCATTAGTAGCGACCTGCATCGGGCAAAAGAAACCGCCTCAACCATCGGCAAAGCGATCAATCGCCCCCTCATTCTCGATCCCATCTGGCGCGAACGAGATATGGGCGACTTTTCTGGGCTGACCCGCGAGCAGATTCGGGCAGCGTATCCGGGCGTATTGGAAGCTGAACGAAAGGTTTTGGGGCTAATCATTCCCAATGGAGAAACAGGGGATCATTTCTGGGGTCGCGGTGCAGAAGCAATAGCAAAAGTGATCCGCGAACATGCGGGCAAAACGGTTCTTGTCGTCAGTCATGGCGGCATTTTGCACGTCACCGTCGCCGGCTTATTAGGAATGCCGCGCAAACATTTCGGCCGTTTGCGCTTTGGCAACACCAGTTTGAGCATTATGCTCTTTGGGGAAAATCAACCCCGCTTACATTTGTTAAATGACACCAGCCATCTACAATCGTAGGTCAAGTTTGCAAACTTGACCTACCCCACTTATGAACGACACTTTAACCAAAATAGACCAACATATTGAAGATCATGTAGAACATTGGATCGAACAGTTAGGCCGTCTGTGCGCCCAGAGGAGCATCTCGGCACAGCATGACGGCATTGAAGAGACGGCCGTTCTCGTCACCGAGATGCTGCGCGAAAATGGGTTTGCGGCTGAGGTGATGCCGTCCAATGGCCACCCCGTCGTTTATGGCGAAGGGGAGGGCACGGGGGAGAAGACCTTGCTTTTCTATCTCCATTACGATGTGCAGCCGCCAGAGCCGCTCGATTTATGGAACAGTCCCCCCTTTGAGATGACACGGCGGGACGACAAACTGTATGCACGCGGTATTTCTGATGATAAGGGACATATTATTTGCCGATTGGCGGCGTTGACGGCCGTTCGGGAGGCGTATGGCTCGCTGCCATGCAATGTCAAATTCGTCATCGAAGGGGAAGAGGAGATTGGCAGCCCCAATATGCCCCAATTCGTAGAAAAGCATCAAGAAAAGCTGGCCGCCGATGCGTGCATCTGGGAATTTGGCGGCGTGGATTATGACGGTACACCGCAGCAAGCGTTGGGAATGCGCGGCATTTGCTATATCCAATTTTCAGTCCAGACCGCCAGCCAAGATGCTCATTCAGGGCTGGGCGGATCCATCTTCCCCAATGCGGCATGGCGGCTCGTCTGGGCGTTAAACACGCTGAAAGATGCGGACGAAACCATCCTTATTCCCGGCTTCTACGATGATGTCCTTCCCCCCAGCGAGCGCGATTTGGCGTTGCTGGACAAATTACCCGACCAATCGGCGCGGGTGAAGGAGACCTACGGGCTGGATGGGTATGTGGGCGGATTGGAGGGCGGATTGGAATGGAAGAAAACGGCCGTTTTTGAGCCGACTTGCACCATTTGCGGCCTCGATTCAGGCTATCAGGGGGAAGGGACGAAGACGGTGCTGCCCGCGACGGCGACAGCAAAGGTAGATTTTCGCATGGTTCCCGATCAACGCCCCGACGATATTTTTAAGAAATTACGCACCCATCTGGACGCGCAAGGGTTCGCCGATGTGGCTATTGAACTGCTGGCAAACGGCCGTCCTGCCAAAATCGATCCCGATGATCCGTTTGTGAAATTGACATTGGAAACGGCCGTTGACGTTTACGGCAAAGAGATGATGGTGCAGCCAATCATCGGCGGCAGCGGCCCCAGTTATCCCTTCGTCCATATTCTAAATCTGCCCATCGTCTCGGCAGGATTGGGGTATCCGGACGGACAAGTCCACGCTCCCAACGAAAATATCCGCATCAACGATCTTCTGCTGGGCATCAAACATACCGCCCGCATCATCGAACGCTTCGGGCGAGAATAGAACCCTTTTGTTGGGCGACCCAGCGGATCGCCCCTACAATGATTTTCTGTAGGGGCGATTCGCTGAATCGCCCAAGAACATCCCGCACAAAGCTATGAACATCGAATACAATGTCCAAAATAAAATCGCCATTTTGCGCGTGAATCGGCCAGAGGTGCGGAATGCGTTGGATTGGGCGGCGCAAGAACGGTTTGCGGAATTGATAACGGCCGTTGCCACCGACAGTACCCTTCGCGCCCTCATCATCAGCGGCACAGGCGGCAAAGCGTTCATCGCAGGGGCTGATCTCAAACAGCAGATCAACCATCCCGAAGCGGCCGCAGGCGAGCGATTGAGCCGCCTGATGCAAGGCGCATTACAACGGGTGACAGCGTTACCCATCCCCACCATCGCCGCCATCAATGGGGATGCACTCGGCGGCGGCTGCGAGATTGTGACAGCGTGCGACTTGCGAATCGCCGCCCCGCACGCCCGTTTTGGCTTTGTGCAAGTACGGAACGGGCTGCCGACAGGGTGGGGCGGCACATATCGGCTGATGCAGATTGTGGGGCAAAGTCGGGCGATGGAGCTGCTGTTGACGACACGTTTTTTGGGTGTGGAAGAGGCGCAAGCGATAGGACTCATCCACCGCATCTCCTCTGTGGAGACGGATGTGCTTGAGGCGGCAATGGAATGGGCGGATGAGCTGTCGTTTTGGTCGAGAGGGGCGTTAACGGCCGTTAAATCTTTGGTACAAACGGCCGTCAATCATTCGGCTGCGGAAATAAACGCTGTGGAAACGGAATTGTTCACCAAACTGTGGCCGCAACGCGACCATTTGGAAGCGGTGGCGGCGTTTGTGGAAAAACGGCCGCCTCTGTTCAATCAATAGGTCAAGTTTGCAAACTTGACCTACACAAACTCGCGCAAAGCGCGGATATTACGGATGGGGGTGGTTGCCATCGCAACGCAGCCTGTGCCGAGAAGTAAGCGACGGCCGTCTACCTGTTCCACCGCATCTTTCGCCTCCGTCAACGTCGCTTCGGGCGATTCTTGATGCAGTGACCAATGGTCAATGCCGCCGCTGGCCGCCCCTTTTATATGCGTCAACCCTTTTTTTAACGAAAGCCCAGTCTCACGGTCATGCCAGTTGATGAAATGAGCGGGATAATCTGATGCCCACTCAAAGGCGATATTATTGCCGTGAATGTGTACCATATTGCACCACAAATCGGATGCCGCTGCTAAAACTTGCAAATCATACGGCCGTGCAAAAACATTAAATTCATCATGGCTCAACAGGGCGTAACGGGCGTGTTGCACCGCATAAAAAATACCGCTGATCCCCGTCTTTTTGGCGGCCTCAATAAAGCGTATCGTACTTTCTGTCGCTGTTTTTAAGCCAAGATGAAGCAGTTCTGGATGTTGACGCATATGAATGAGCGTTCCTTCTTCGCCTGCCAGCCGTTGAACTTGGGTCAATGGAGAAAAAATGGTCATGGTGAAGGGTGTTTCGCCGCGCAATCCTTCGCCAATGAGACGAAGGGCTTCGATTTGGACGGCTAACATCCCTTTTGATGGGTCTAACGGCCGTAATTTTTCCCAATAAGCGGCCGTTTTTGCCGGCCTGTACAAAACATCTCGTGTACCTTCAATATCGCCCGTCCACTCTGTTTTTATTCCCCAATCATCAACGGAGTAGCTGCTGGCAGGGCCTACCTTGAGCAAATCCCAATCGTAATCCCGCTGCCATTGCAGATGCACGGCGGCCATCGCCTCCGCATCTTGGTCATCCCCTTGCCAATGCCGCCACAATGCGACTGGCACTCTATCTGGTTTACCGCCGCTAAGTACTGTTTCTAACCGTTGTCGTTTATTATCTGATTTTGTCATTTTTATCATCTCGTTGCTATCTCCCTTGTGAAGAAAGCGGTACGACCAATGTTACTATCGTTCCTTTGCCTATTTTAGAATCAATTTTAATGGAGCCGTCAATCCGCTCGGCACGTTCTCGCAAATTGATCATGCCCAGACTGCCGCGCGAACTATAATCGCGGTTCACTTCTTGCACATCAAAACCAACGCCGTTATCTTGAATACGAGTTACAAATAAGTTTTCTTCTCTTGTGAACCGTACCTCAATGAGTTTTGCTTTGGAATGTTTGCGGGCGTTGCCTAACGCTTCTTCTACGATGGCAAAGACGACGGTTTGTGCCGAATCTTGGAGCAGTTCCCCATATTTGCCGCCGACAAGCCGCATATTCAGCCCGTCCGTTTCTTTGATGCGTTTCATCACTGTTTCGATGGCGGCAGCTAATCCTTGTGTTTCTAAAACCAACGGCCGTAACGAGAACAACATCCCGCGAATCTCTTTTGCCGTCCCTTTTGCCAACTCTTCTACTTTTTTCAGCTCAATTTTGGCCATGTCTAAATCACGGGTGATGAGAGAGCTGATAAAATTGATCCGCATGGCGATGGCGGCGATGGTTTGGGTGGGGCCATCATGCAAATCACGTGCCAGCTCTTTGCGGGCATCGGCATCGGCATCGATCAGCCGCTGTTTTTCTGCTTCCAGCCGCTCAAAAAGCTGCGCGTTTTGCAGGGCGATGACGGTTTGATCGGCGATGGCATCAAAAAAACTCATCTGCTTATCGGTCAGCTTGACCTCTTTGCCCACGCCCAGCACCATCGCCCCAAAAATTTGGAAGCCGGCGCGAAGGGGGATGACAACGATGAGCTTTGAATGTTTGAAGGCGACGTATTGGGAGAGTTCTGGGTCTTTTTTAGGGGCGTAGGAAACGGCCGTTTCTGCTCTTGAAAACGCATCGGCCAATAATCCCGCTTTGCCAGGCGTTCGGCGCTGTTTGTCTACATCTAACAATTGACGGGAAGCGATGGGATACAAATTTTTACCACGAAAGAGGAAGACAACCCCGTGAAACCCTCGGCTGGGCGCACCAGCTTCTGTCATAACTTGACGGTAGATCGTCAATGCTTCGTTTACCACCCGCTCAAAACTGAGCGTGCCGCGCAACACAGAGGCCATCTCTTGTAACGCTTTTCCCTGTTTTTCGCTGGCACGCAGTACGGACAACTCCTCATCAAAGAAGGCGAGTGTCTGCTCTTCTACCTGTGCGCCAGCATTGCTGATAAGGGTGACAGCAACGGCCGTTATACTCATAAACGCGATGGCCGTTGCACTTATCAGCAACAGTAATTGCCCAATACTCTCTACTCCTAACAGCAGGAAAAAGATAACCGCTAACAGTATGAAGACAACCACGGCGATGATGACGATCCAAAGACGTACCTTTGCGTTTGTCGTTTGAATCGTTGTGCTGATGGGTGATATTTTCTGTTCTTTTGCCATAATCAGGAAGTGATCATATTCGTAAACTTAACAAATCTGTAACATCTCAATATTTCGGAGCCAAGAAGTTGAACTTTTCAAAATCAGGCGGGTTTTTGCGCTCAAAGTATCTTTTCAGTATTCTGGGGAGACTTGACAAATTTTCCTAATGGTACTCGTGTAAAATAGAGTGCTGATGAAATTTATCAAGTCTTGTCCACGATTTATTGAGAAGATACCACAAATCTTTGTAAAAAATCACCACAAAGACACGAAGAGCACAAAGAAAAACAAGAAAATATTCGTGTTCTTCGTGTCTTTGTGGTCCGATTTGTTATTAGTAGAAAAAGCAAATCGTTAAATTTACGATAATGGTAAGTGATGAGTGATGAGTTTGCAACGGCTGCGTTCACAACGTATAAGCTCACCAGATCACAAAAAATGCTACTTTGTTGACAATGCGGCTGCAATTTGACCCGCAACACGGCCGTTATTCCTCAACAATGCCATATTCGCCCGCATACTGCGTCCATCCGTCAATTCTACCACACGACTCAATAACCAAGGAGTAGATTCCTTACCATGAATATGCAGCTCCTCCGCCTCTTGCGTCGCTTGGGCGATGGCCTCTTCGGCATCATCAGAATCAAACGCCTCAGCGGCAGGGACGGGGACGGTAAATAACATCCCATTTTGCAAAGAGAGCGCGTGATGGGCGCGAATAATCGCCGCCGCTTCTTCTGGCGTGTCGATGCGGGCATCGACGGGCAAGCCGCTGCTCGAAGAGAAAAAGGCGGGCATTTCATCTGTGCCGTACCCAATGACGGGTATGCCGTTTGTCTCTAAAACCTCACGGGTGGCGGGCAAATCTAAGATGGATTTTGCGCCGCTGCTGACAACGGCAACAGGGGTGCGCCCCAGTTCAGTCAAATCTGCGCTCACGTCAAAAGGATGACCGCGATGGACACCGCCTATGCCGCCGGTGGCAAAAACGGAAATGCCGACTTCGTTCGCTAAAATCATCGTTCCAGCTACCGTCGTCGCTCCATACTCTTTGCGAGCGATGGCGAGAGGAATATCGCGGCGGCTGCATTTTCGCACAGTGCTGCCGTCCATCTGCCCCAACGCTTCTAGCTCATCATCTGTTAATCCTACGTGAATAATTCCTTTGAGAATGGCGATGGTGGCGGGGATGGCTCCCCCTTCGCGCACGGCCGTTTGCATGGCAACGGCCGTTTTTACATTATCAGGATACGGCAGCCCGTGCGTGATGACAGTACTTTCCAAAGCGACAATCGCTCGTTTATCGGCTAATGCGGCTTGAACTTCGGGATGGATATGAATAAAGTTAGAAATTGACATAAATTGAATACTCTCCATTATTTAAGATGGTGCGATCTTGCCTGATTTTTTCTATATTGACAACTTGTTGTCCCATAATAACTGTCATATTAATAGCCAAATAGTACTACAAGAATTGCTAGTATGAAACATTAGATTACAATAAGGGATAAGGATTTATAGTATCTTCTCAATAAATCATGGGCAAGACTTGACAAATTTGATCAGCACTTTATTTTACACGAGTATCATTAAGAAAATTTGTCAAGTCTCCCCAGAATACTGAGAAGATACAAGATACCATAAAAAGATGATACATTCAGATAGGCAAACTATTCTAATTGTTGATGATGAGCCAACGGCGCGGACTATGTTGCGCTTGGTTTTGGTGCGGGAGGGGTACACTGTCGTTGAAGCGGTTGACGGGATTGACGCATTAAAAAAATTCGAGCAAACGGCCGTTAATCTCATCATTCTTGATGTGATGATGCCCGGCATGGATGGGGTTGAAGTTTGCACGCAGATGAGAGCCAGCCGTAAAACGGCCGTATCCCCCGAATCCACAACACTCCCCATTTTTATGCTCAGTGCCAAGACAGATGCCCTTTCTGTCCGTCGCGGTTTAGCTGCCGGCGCAGATAAATATCTCACCAAGCCTATCTCACGAGGAGTATTGCTCAAGCATGTGCAAGATGCGCTGATGAATGGTCATAACAGTGATTAACACAAGTGGTACGTATCTTCTCAGTATTCTGGACAAGACTTGACAAATTTTATCAGCACTTTATTTTACACGAGTATCATTAGGGAAATTTGTCAAGTCTCCCCAGAATACTGAAAAGATACCTATTACATCCTGTATCAGCGTACATTGAGGCAGAAAAATGAGAGAGAAGATCGGCCGTTGGGCAGCACCCCCTATTTTTGAAGATGACATAGAAAAAACTTGGCGTGCTAGTTTGCTTAACATGGCTCTGCTAACCACAATTGCATTTTCCATACTCTTAATTATCGGCAACCTGATCGGCGGAAGAACCTCAATAACTATCTTTACTCTTGATGGCATAACCTTCATTGGCTCTCTCTTATTACATCGCACACTCCATGCTGGCAAAATCAGATTAACAAGCATATTCATGGTTATATCTATGTTTGTCTTTCCAACTCTAGCTTTAATTCATTTAGGCACCATTCGTACCCCAACAACATCAGTTTTTTTGCTAGCAGTTATCATTGCTGGACTCTTATTTGATCGAAATGAACTTATTATAGCGACCGTATTAAGCTCACTAATCGTGCTTGGTCTCATCCTTGCCGAAAATGCTGGTATGTTGCCCCGCCCTGATTACAGAGTCAATATCACCCAATGGATCACCTACTCTATTCTTTTTATCCTGAGCGGCGCATTAATTTACATATCGCACCAAACCACAGCCCAAACAATAAAATTACAACTCAAAGATATTGCTAAGCGCAAACAGACGGAAGAAGCGTTGCAAGAGAGTGAAAAACGGTATCGCCGCCTGTTCAATTTACTCCCCTACGGTGCCGAACTGGTTGATTTACAAGGGCATATCATTGAATGCAATCCGAATACGGCACATATGTTAGGATATGAGCCAAACGAACTGATTGGCAAGCATATAACAACCTTTTTTAAACAAACATCACACATAGAATTCCAAAACAGATTCTCTCATATTAAAAAAGGAGAGTCTCAACAGGTTGATATTAAAATGATACACAAAGATGGCAGTATGATAGATATCATACGTATTGGACGGCCGATTTATGAGAATGGCAAAATCAGCAGCCTTTTGGCTGTGAATATAGATATTACAGAGCGCAAACAGATAGAAAAAGAGCTGATCCAGACTAAAGAAGCGGCCGAAACGGCTAACCGCGCCAAAAGTGCCTTCATATCTAACATGAGCCACGAGCTGCGAACCCCGCTTAACGGCATTTTGGGATACACTCAGATTTTCAAACGTGATAGTAGCTTAACCAAAACACAGCAAGAAGGGATAGATATTATCCATCGCAGCGGTGAGCATCTGCTAATGATGATCAATGATATTTTAGACCTCTCTAAAATTGAAGCGGATCGTATCGAATTGGCACCTGTTGAGATATATCTCTCTCAATTCATGGAATCGATCGTCCATATGATGCGGTTACGCGCCCAAGAAAAAGGGTTGGAATTTAGATATGAGCCTTCTCCTTCCTTGCCCAAAGCTATTTTTGCTGATGCAACCCGTCTACGTCAAATTTTGTTCAATTTATTGGGTAATGCCATCAAATTTACAAAACATGGATACGTTGCGCTGCATGTGCGGACAATAATCGGTGAGGAAACGGCCGTTGAACTCCAGTTCGAGGTCAAAGACAGCGGTGTCGGCATCTCTTTGGAACAGCAAGTCAAGATATTTGAACCATTCCGCCAAACAGGCGATAAACAGAAAAAACATCAAGGAACAGGGTTGGGGCTGGCTATCAGCCAACGGTTGACACGCATAATGGGAGGCGACCTATATGTAGAAAGTGATGACAACGGCAGTCGATTCTGGTTCAACATTCCCCTTGTTCTGGCAAACGGACCAGATAAGAAAGAAACAGTTGAAGCAGGTCAAGCGGCCAGCTATATCCACACCACAAAAACACGGCAAACTGCCTTCAAGATACTGCTAGTGGATGATTTTGAACATAACCGAACCGTATTAAAAGCCCTTCTACTCTCGCTTGGGTTCATTGTCAGCGAAGCAGACAGCGGCATCAATGCGATTATACAGACGGATACGTTTGAACCAGATTTGATTTTTATGGATTTAATCATGCCTGATGTAGATGGCGGAATAGATGGATTGGAAGCGACCAATCAGCTTAGGCGACATCCAAAATATCGTCACCTGCCCATCATCGCCCACTCTGCCAGCCTTGGCAGTGAGACACAACAAGAAAGCATCATTGCTGGTTGTGATGATTTCCTGTCCAAACCATTCGAGACAACGGCCGTATTAGACATATTAAAACGGTATCTCCCTCTACAATGGATTTATGAAAATAATGATGAAACGATACCCTCGCAAAACAGCATACCATCTGATAATTTAGCAGTCACCCTGCCCCCAAAAGTGAGACTGGAAAAATTATTAAGTATGGTCACCATCGGCGACCTTCATAATCTAAAAAAGGATCTGCATCAATTAGAAGAAGAAAATACCGACTACA
>WFSA01000259.1 GCA_015486215.1 Anaerolineae bacterium
CGTATCTTCTCAAAATTTCGGGGAGACTTGACAGGTTTTCTATAATACTCTCGTGTAAAACGCAAGACTCTTATGAAACCTGTCAAGTCTTTGCCCCAATTTATTGAGATGTTACATGATACCCGTGTAAAATAAAGTGTTGCTGAAATTTGTCAAATCTTGTCCACGATTTATTGAGAAGATACCAAAACAACTATATAAACAGGTGACAAGCACGTTAGAAAAGGATGAGATAGCCGTGTTCGATGCTGGATTCAGGTTGGCGCAGGCGTTAGCATCTGGCATTTTGCGCTGTCTCATTTTGGGCATGAGGCGGTACGGTTATCGAGGACTTAATTTGGGAAAAAGGGTGTGTCTGCAGGCATTTTTTAACCCAAACCAAGTGATTTGAAATGTAAAAAACGCCAAAGGGTGTTTTTGACGATCACACATTAGGGGAAACTAAAGGTTTTTAATATTTTGGAAAGAACAGCGGGGAATTTCTATCAATATTTGCGCGATAACGAGGTTTTTTCATTCAAAATACGAGATTCTACTCGTGTGTAAAGCAAACGAAGTTTAGAATTGGAATTGCTGGAGTAGTTACTTTTGTTCTTGACATTTTGACCAATATGTGTATTTGTGATTTTGTCAGATTGAAATTCACAATACCCGAATTCATTATTCATTATTCATTATTCATTATTCATTATTTTATGATACGCTATTGATCCGCGTATGCCTTTAAAGATGAAGTAAAGGAAGAAGATGGCGAAGGGGATGCCGATGGCGACACTGTCGTCTATCAATGGCAGGATAACTCGCATGTTGATGATGTGGATGAAGAGCATGATCACGCTGACGCGGGATTTTTTGTAGGTTCCGTAGGTGAGAACGGCCGTTATTGTCATATCCAGCCATGTGGTTAAGGCAATATTGCCCAAGTTTATGCCCACATAACTTAATGTCGTAATCAATGTTGCCCCAAAACTGACCGATCCAGCTATCCATGCGTCGCGTATGCCGCTGTTTGCTTCTTCTACTGTCATGTTATTTATTCCTTGTTTTTAACGGTGACAGACAACTATTTATGTGCAATTCGTACACGTTGTTCTGTTGCCACAATGAAATTGCCATATACCATCTCTGGATAATTCTCTAATGACAACTTTGGGTATCTTCTCAAAAAATTGGGGACAAGACTTGACAAATTTCATCAGCACTTTATTTTACACGAGTATCATTAGGAAAATTTGTCAAGTCTCCCCAGAATACTGAGAAGATACGACTTTGGTAGTTAAATAAATCCTCGTCCCTTAACGGCGGCTCTCAGGGTTAATCTGCGTCGTCTATAGTAACTTAGGGAAGGTTCGTTTTTAACTTTGGACTTTCAGGTGACAGGCACTTGGCAAGTGCCTGTCACCTTGGCCACAGTTATTTACGAGTTTTCCCTTAGCTTTTATACGGTAGGAACCGCGTGCGAATGCTCTAATTCATCTAAGCGATTGGTGTAATAAGATCGGCATTCAGGGCAATCTTGTAGATGCGATTGAACAGCGTTCATCAATGGGGCTATATCCTTATCCATCAATCTCATATCGGCTAAGTATTCTAGGATGGCGAAACTGTCAGCGCAACTTAATGGGGAGTTATTGCTGGGTGTGGAGACTTGAATGAGCAATTTCCATAGGGGTTGTGGTTCAAGAATCATACTCTCCTTGAAGTCTTATGGCGTAGTTTGGGGAACTTGCCAAGCGTGTAAGTATTACCATTCTTATTTTACTTGATGTAGTTAAACGCTTGATGAAAATAACAATACGTTTACCCTACGACTCGCATGGTTGCCCTAATCCTTCAACCAGCCAGCACCCCATTCCTTGCTCCAGCCACGCTTCCCCATCTACCCACATATTATTGACGATTAAATCCCAATGGAGATGATTGCCGGTAGACAGCCCCGTCGTGCCGACAGCACCGATAATATCGCCAGCTTGAACGGTGTCGCCAACGGCCGTTTCTAATGAAGAGAGATGATACATACCCGTATATACCCCCGCCCCATGATCGATAATCACTGCGTTGCCGCGCACAGAGAGCCTTCCGGCCAACACGACTGTGCCAGCCGCTGAGGCCATTACGGGCGTTCCCCTGTAGGCACTGTAATCGATCCCTTCATGATAGGTAGCGTACCAACCACCGCCAATTGAGCGGCGCGTACCATAAGATGAGCTGACTTCAAGGTAATCAGCAATGGGCAGATGGAATGAATCTGTCCATTCTATCCCGCTATTTGGCTCCCATAGGAGAGCCATGCGCCCCATCTCTTCATTGATCTGCGCTTGTGTTATGGTTCCAGCCGCTCCTGTGTATGTCAACTCTTGATACGCCCATGCCCCATCTTCAATCTGCCACGGCTGGCTCCATAATGGGGATAAACGGCCGTTTATCTCTGTCTGTATGCTCAATTCTGGCTCGCCTCGACCGTAAAACGCGCCTGTACCGGTCAATCCGATCTGGTAACGGCCGTTTCCAGTCACGTCCATCTCGCTGTGGGATTGCTCACCGCGCATTGCCAATTTGGCTGTAACTTTCATTGGAACGGCCGTTTCTCCACGAAAAGCGATCCCTTCGCCCGATCGGGCGGGAACGGCCGACAGTTCTATCTCCTTAAAGCCGATGGGAAGATCGCGAGGAAAAGCGATGCCTGTTTGTATAAATAATGGTTGATAAAATAAGGGGTGATAAGGGGAGTTCAGCCCGTTTTCTGTCACGATCTGCCATGGAGTTGTGTTATTAAGAACGGCCGTTTGCCATAATCCGCCATCGGCTGATCTAAGTAAGCGACCAGTAAATGTCCCCGTTTGCGGCACGATCACAGTCGAGCCAATGGCCGGCTCGCGCTGACGATTGATATATCCTGAGGCTGTCTGCAACTGCTCAGGATCAACCCCGTATCGTTTGCCCAACGCAACCCATGTATCCCCAATTTGTACAGCATGAAAAACAGGGCTTTGTGCCGAGACGGATGTAAAAGCAGTGGCTATCCAAATGAACATGAGTACCAGTTTCCATTTTATCATATTCTCATTCTATACGGATTTGCGTTACATATCGCATTACAAGTCTAGGGCGATGGCAACCTCCAAAATTGGACACTGATTATACAAATGAACACAGATAGACGCGGATTTTCCTTTTTTATCCGCGTTTATCCGTTAAATCCGCGTGCGAAGCATCCGCATCCTATTTTTTAGGCAACAACTTCACCCCATCCAAAAATCATGGCGGCGCATTTTCACGGCTGGATACAAATGGTACTACTAGAACAAGCAGAAAAATATCACAATAAATGCGGGTGAACGGAAGATTTATTCTTTCCATCAATCCAACATCTCTATCTCTACACTCTATCTCTACACTCCATCTCCATTCTTTACAAAATAATCAAGAAAATCGGTGACAGTGATGATGCCGACAAGATCGCCTTCGTCTACGACAGGCAATGCGCCAAATTGGTGCTTACGAAGGAGGGCGGCGGCTTGGGAAACGGCCGTTTGCGGCGTAACAGTAATCGGGTTTATTGTCATACAACTTTCGGCCGTCACCTCACTCAATAGCTTCTCATCCTGCGCCCGCTCGTGCATCACCATCGGCGAATTCATCACCAGCCGCACATCCCTATCAGTAATCATGCCAACCAATTTCCCCATTTCCAACACGGGCAAATGATGGTACCCGCCGCTTTTCATCAAACCAACCACATGGCGCAAAGGCGTACTGGCTGTGATTGTGTGCGGTACTTCGGTCATCAAATCGTTTACAAGCAACATAAATTCTCCTGTGCAGATCGTCCAATATTTTCGATAATGGTACAGGAAAACGGCCGTTTTGTCAGTTCCGTATAGCAGAATGGCAGCAGGATAGGGCGCAGATTTTTCATCTGTATTTGATGAGCATCTTTGCCCACACCCCCTGCCATCGTTACAATTCACCCATCATATAAAAAACAGAGAGATAGAGACGAGGTAACAATCATCTGCCGACAATAATAAGGAACGAGAATTTATTTAACTACACATAGTTCAAAATGGTGAAAATCATCTTTACAGTTGTTGCGTAATTGAGCGACCACAAGGGTCGCCCCCTACAGGAGTAAATTGTAGGGGCACAGCCTTGCGCCCGCCCACAAAGTGTAAAGAACATTTCACATAAAATGAACCATGCCCTTTTCCCGTTAATTCGAGGACAGACCGCTACCTTCTACTCTATCTCCCCAGAGGAAAAACCTATGTCAACATTTATCATCAAAGGCGGCTCACCACTCAACGGCACAATCACAGCCAGCGGCAACAAAAACGCAGCCCTCAAGCTCATCCCCGCCTGCCTGCTCACCGACCAACCGATCACCCTGCATAATATCCCCAATATCCAAGATGTGCGTAACACCATCCGCATCATGTGCGATTTGGGTGTCGAAATGCGCGATTTAGGGGAGGGAAGTTGGCATATTCACGCCAAAACAGTCAACAAAACCGCTCTGGACAGCCAACTTGCCAGCCGCACCCGTGCATCATTCGTCTTCTCTGGCCCCATGCTCGCCCGCATGGGTAAGGTCACCCTGCCCTTGCCCGGTGGTGATTTGATTGGCGGACGGCCGTTAGACACCCTCATCTCTGGTCTTGAAGCACTCGGCGGCAAGACAGAGATGCTTGAGCGCGGCATCTTCCATATTCACGCCGGCAAATTGCATGGCGGCGGCTTTCTCCTGCTACCAGAGACCTCCGTCACTGCCACCGAAAACACGGTGATGGCCGCCGTTCTCGCCAAAGGAGAGACAATCATTTACAACGCCGCTTGCGAGCCGCACGTCCGCGATCTATGCGAATTTCTTAACCAATTGGGCGCAAACATCACAGGAATCGGCACAAACCGACTAGTCATCAACGGTGTAGGCAACCTGCACGGCGGTGAGTTCCGCATCGGAGCGGACTTTATGGAAGTGGGCAGTTTTATCGGTGCGGCCGTTGTCACTGGCGGCGAGATACGCATCAATAACGCTGATCCCCAAAATTTAGGCATGGTTCGCATCGTCTACAAAAAATTGGGCGTAAATTGGATTGACGAGGGGGACGACATCATCATTCCCGCAAGGCAGAAATTGGAGATTAAACCCGCGCTAGGCGGGCGCATCCCTCAAATCAAGCCGATGCCATGGCCGGGCTTTCCTCCCGATTTGATGAGCATCGCCCTCATCATCGCCACACAGTCGCAAGGCTCCATTTTATTGCATGATTGGATGTACGAAAGCCGCTTTTTCTTCGTCGATCACCTTGTTTTTATGGGCGCAAAAATCGTATTATGCGACCCGCATCGGGTGATGGTGCAAGGCAAGAGCAACTTGTACGCCCCCTCCAGCAGCGTACCAAGCCCAGATATTCGGGCAGGGATGGCGTTAGTCTTGGCCGCCCTTTGCGCTGATGGCACGACCAAAATTCACAATATCCAACAGATTGATCGCGGCTACGAGCAGATTGATTTGAATTTACAAGCATTAGGGGCGCAGATCGAAAGGGTGGAGTAGTCCCTTATCAGTGATATTCTTGTACCATGTACAAGAAATTGTCCGCAGATTTCGCAGATTAGCGGCGCAGATTGAATGTTTTTATCTGCATTAATCTGCGAAATCTGCGGATCATTCTTTATAGGGCGATTGCAACCTCGCCTTAATTCGTGATCGTGATCGAAAAAATCGATCACGAAATACGATCACGACAATCGTCATACATAAATTCCCCTCAATTCACATATTATGTCAATCGCAAGGCTGCTAAAAATAGTATAAATTTGGAATTTAACATTGCGATTTGGAGGCTGCAATCGACCGGGGTTTGCCACCCCCCGCTTGACACCCCCTATGCCAATGTTACAATTTTATCAATATTCATTGAGAAGTTAGGCGGTTTCTAAAAATACAGTAGAAGCAGCGGCTCAGGTGTCGTTCTGCAATCTCCGTAAGGATTCCCCTGCGTAGGTAGCGGCGGGAATAATAAATCCCAAATTCTGCCGATAATTTATTTATTTTGGGGAACACATCTAAAAAAGGAAATTATGAGCTTAAAAGAGCAATTAAAGAAAGACATTATCACCGCAATGCGGGCGAAAGATGCAGAAACGCGCAACACGCTGCGAATGTTAACGGCCGCGATCAAACAAGTTGAAGTAGACGAGCGGATAGAGCTGGATGACACGGCCGTATTAAAGATATTAACCAAACAGGCCAAACAGCGACGCGAAAGCATCGCCGATTTTGAAAAAGCAGGCCGCCTCGAAATGGCCGCCGAAGAGAAGCAAGAATTAGCTGTCATTGAGCGGTATTTACCGCAAATGATGCCCTTAGACGAAGTAAAAAGTATCGCCGCTGCCATCATCGCCGAGCTTGGGGTGACGGATAAGCGCGGGATGGGGCAAGTGATGGGAGCATTGATGCCCAAATTAAAAGGAAAAGCAGACGGCCGTGTCGTCAATCAAGCCGTGCGCGAACTACTTGCGTAGTTAGGGACAGGGACTTTTTCCCTAATTACCCAGCGATTATCTTGATGAGCAAAAGCCCCGTAACAACTTTACGCACCAGTCCACGAATGAGCAACGCTAGGTTGTGGCTGTTTGCGTCTATATTGACAGTCAGCATGACGCTGATCATGTCATTTCATATCGTGCTGGAGAGCGGATTATCGCTAGTGAGTGGTCAACCCGCGCCCGAAGATATTTTCGCCCCTCATTCGCTCAATTATGTCAGCGACATTTTGACAGAGCGTGCCAAACAAAAAGCGTATGATGATGTGCTGGAGGTATATTCCCCGTCTGATATGAGTATTGGACGAGGGCAGCTTACCCAAGCCGGCACAATGTTCGCCTTTATTGAGACGGTGCGTGCCGATATAGGGACAGATGGAGAGACGCGGGCTGGCTATTTGATGGCGATAGAAACGGCCGTTATCAACAGTGAAACCGCCAACGCCCTATTAGCGATGAACGACATCAAATATAATCGTGTCAAAAATGATACCCTGATCATTATTGACACCATCATGCGCCAAAATATCAAAGAGACGCAGGTTGATGAGTATAAACGCGCCGCTCTCCAACAAATCAGCTTATCATTAGACACAGAACAAAGTGACACCGTATCAGCCATCGCTCCCCAATTTGTAAAACCGACCATTTTCTTGGATGTGGAAGCGACGACGGCACAGCAAGAAAGGGCACAAACGGCCGTTGAGCCAGTCCTCCGCAAAGTAGAGCAAGGCGAACGGATCGCCGAAGCAGGCGACCTTCTCTCCGATCTGAACATCGAAATGATGGAATCATTGGGGATGCTACAAACAGAAACAAACTGGTATTACGTGTTGGGCATCGCCCTGCTCTCAATGCTCGTTTCCATCATCATCACCCTCTATTGGCAGCGATATGAGCGCGGCTTGCGTAACAATCTGCGCTATCTAGCATTACTCGGCTCATTGATACTGCTGTCGTTGGCGGCGGCACGCATTCTGCTCTCTAGTTCACCACAACTGCTCTATTGGTTCCCAATTGCGACCTTCTCTCTGCTGGTCGCCGTCGTCTATGACATACGCTTTTCGGTACTGTTAACGGCCGTCCTCTCCATCATGATCGGCTATATGCAAGCCGCCCCCTTTGAATTCAGCATCTATCTTTTTGTCGGCGGTCTCTTCTCCGTGCTGACATTACAAGATATTTATGCCCAGCGCATCAACCCGTTTTTCCGTGCGGGCGCGTTTGCAACCGTCGGCTACGCCATCTCCCTGCTCCTTTTTACCTTACCAAAAGAGATGGAGATCGCCGAACTTGCCACACTAATCGCTTGCACGATAGGAAATGGCACGTTATCGGCCGTATTGACATTGCTCGGCCTTTACATCGTCGGTGTACTCTTCGGCGTGACGACGACGATTCAATTACAAGACCTCTCCCGCCTCGACCACCCCTTATTGCGTGATTTATTACGCCAAGCACCCGGCACATACCACCACAGCATCATGGTCGCCAATCTGGCCGAGCAAGCCGCAGAGCGGATCGGAGCCAACAGCACCCTCGTCCGTGTCGGTGCTTTTTACCATGATGTGGGAAAGATGAAACAGCCGTTATACTTCACCGAAAATCAACAAGGAGTCAACCCGCACGACGAGATGGACCCATACGACAGTGCCCGTATCATCATCAATCACACCACCAACGGATTGGAATTAGCCGCCCAATATAAATTGCCCGACCGCATCCGCCACTTCATCGCCGAACATCACGGGCAACGTCTGGTGATGGGATTTTACAAAAAAGCGCAAGCAATGGCTGGTGACGAAGCCAATCTCGTCGATAAAGAACGCTTCCGCTACCCAGGACCACGCCCGCGCTCTCCAGAATCAGCTATCGTTTTGATGGCTGACGCGATTGATGCCACATCCACCGCCTTACGCCCCAGCAATGCCAGAGAAATTGAAAAATTGGTCAACAGCATCGTTGACGATGATTTGATCGAATGTCAATTAAATGATTCTGGCTTGACGATGGGGGAACTTCAAGAGATACGCAGTTCGTTTATAGATACGCTCAAAGGACGTTTCCACGTCCGTGTCAAATATCCCGGCAACGACGAGATGATGCGCGACGACCCGTAGGGGGGCGGCCCAGCGGGTAGCCCTGCATGACAGTACTCATCTCTGGGCAAACCCATCAGGATAAAGGGCTTGCCACTCTTCGCGCAGAATGCCATATCCCATACCGTCATAATAGTTTCCATTTACAATCCGCGCTTTGCGAAAGCGTGCCTCTTCCTTAAAACCCAATTTTTCAGCCAGCCGCATCATGCCCTTGTTGCCCGACCAAGTACGCACGTCCAGCCGTACAATCTCTGGCAAGAATGCCCACAGATAGTCACACCATAATCCGAGCGCCTCATACCCGATTCCCCGCCCCCACTCATCTGGTTCGTAAATGCCGATGCCGACAGCCAGCCACTCTGTCTCTTGGCTGACCCAATACCAGCTTACAGTACCAATCAATCTGTTTTCTGATGGAGAAATAATAGGCAGACGCTTTCGCACACGTTCCCATTTATCAGCCTCAATTTTTTCCCGAAGCTTCTGGATCATATCGGGAATCTTGTCAACTTTTATGCGTGGATAATAGGGGCCGTCAAAAGCCTGCCATTCACGATCAGGCATTTGCCAATAGGCGTAGGAGTCTAAATCTTGCACCTGCCAATCGCGCAAGATGATTTTCTGGCCACTTATGTATACATTACGTTTACTCATCATTTATGTTTACCTTCGTTCCAAACAGATGAGGTGGCAGGCACTCGGCAAGTGCCAGTCACCTTGACCACCGTTATCGAACCTTCCCTTAGGAATGAGGATTTAATAACTTGCGGAACTAAAAATTGACATGGTTCATTCTACGCAAGATGATCTTTACAGGTTGAGGGCGGGACAAGGCCGCGCCCCTACAATTTACTCCTGTAGGGGCGACCTTTATGGGCGACCAATCGCGCATGGTGGCCCAATCGCGCAACAACTATAAAGATGGTTCACCCTAGTTTGAACCATGTCTAAACGTTCAACTTCTCAGAGAAGTTGAACGTTTCGGCACAGCTTAAATAATCCTCATTCCTTAGTATTGCCGCTCTCGATGGACGAGATTGAGCAGCGGCTTCCCATCGATATACCGTCTCAAATTTTCCGTGAACAACATAATGGCTCGTTTGTCATAATTAGGGGTGTCGCCAGCGATGTGGGGGGTCATAATCACATTCTCCATCTGCCAAAGCGGACTGTCGGCGGGGAGCGGCTCTTGCTCAAAAACGTCAAGGCTGGCACCAGCGATCGCCCCTGTTTTGAGGGCGCGAATGAGCGCGTTCTCGTCCACGCTGCCGCCGCGCCCGATATTGATAAAAACGGCCGTTTCCTTCATCTCCGCAAACAATGCCTCATCAAAAAAGTGACGAGTTTCGTCTGTCAATGGCATGATATTAATCACATAATCGCATTCGGCCACCATCACGGCCGTCTCTGAAACAGGATAAATTTTATCGGGCAGAACGCCCTTTGGATCGCCATATCCCGGCACGCTGTAGCCGCTCGCTTCAGGATGGCTTGGGTCACGTTTTGTCGCCACCACGCGCATTTTGAACGCCTTTGCCAACCGCGCCGCCTCACGCCCAATCTGCCCGTAGCCGATGATGCCCACCGTCTGCTCATGCAGTTCGGCTGAGAGGAATTTATCCCATTTGCCATCAGGCCACTCATTGCGCCGTTGATACATAAACCACTCCCGCACCCGCCGCGACCAGAGCAAAATGTGCGCTATCGTATATTCGCCCATATTGGGGGAGTGGATGCCGCTGGCATTACTGATGTGGATGTTTGAATGCCAAACGGCCGTGTCTCGTAAATGATCATTGCCCGCAAAATGCGTCTGCACCCATCGCAAATGAGGAGCTTGCGCCAGCGCGGGCAGTTGCGTGCGCGTATACAGAATCTCCGCATCTGTCTCCAAATCAGACGGCCACGCTTTACCGCCCACCTTCACCACTTCCACAACAACACGCGGCGAAACCGCTCGAATCTCATCCAGATGAGCATCTGAAAATTGTTTTGTACTGACTATTTTTATCGTATTCATATCCAAAGTGTACCAATCGCTTTATCAATTGACCATGTATCTTCTCAAAAAATTGAGTACATAAGTACAGCAGATTTAAAAAAACAGATTGACTTGACTGACACAATTTATTCTTTTCTTAATTTGTTGTACTCACCCCGAAATATCGAGATGTTACTTGACCATAAACAAAAAGCGGGGATTTGGCATCACCAAATCCCCGCTCTATCTCTATCTCAAAACTCTATCTCAGCTGTCACGATCCTCGTAGACGAATTTGAGAACTTTCGCTTTAACCTTAGCGGGGTCAACCTGTACCCGCGCCATGCCCGTCTCAATCGCTGTACGGGCGACCGCTTCAGCAACGGCCGGTGCCACAGTGAAGTCCGTCCCTTTTGGAATAATCCAATCGGGGCGCAGCTCTTCATCAGAAACGAGGCCAGCAATCGCTTTAGCTGCCGCGATTTTCATCTCATCGGTGATATTACGCACACGCGCATCCAACGCCCCACGGAAAATACCAGGGAAGGCGAGCGAGTTATTTACCTGATTGGGGAAGTCGCTGCGCCCAGTTGCCATAATGCTCGCGCCGCCAGCAAATGCCTCATCAGGCATAATTTCTGGGGTGGGATTGGCTAAGGCGAAGATGATCGGGTCTTTTGCCATGCTTTTCACCATTTCAGTGGTCAGCAAGCCGGGCAATGACAGCCCGATAAACACATCACGCCCTTTCACAACCTCAGCCAAACTACCTTTGACCTTATCGGCGTTGGTAATTTCAGCCATCTCTCTCTTAATCCAGTTCAAATTTTCGCGCCCTTTGTACACTGCACCGCGACTATCAAGCAAGACAACATCCTTCAATCCCATCGCCATAAGCAGTTTGGTGACAGCGATGGCTGATGCGCCCGCGCCGTTGACAGCGACGGATAGATCGGCGGGTGTTTTGCCGATGAGACGGCACGCATTCAAGATACCTGCCAAAACGACAACGGCCGTTCCGTGTTGGTCATCATGGAAAATCGGAATATCCGTCTCTTCGCGCAACCGTTTTTCGATGTAGAAGCAACGCGGCGCACTAATGTCCTCCAAATTGATGCCGCCAAAGGTCGGCTCCAACCGTTTCACCATTTCGATGATTTCGTCGGGATCTTGCGTGTTGATGCAGACAGGGAACGCTTCCACACCGGCAAAGGTGTGGAACAGAATCGCTTTCCCTTCCATCACGGGCAAAGCGGCCCGCCCGCCGATATTGCCCAAACCCAAAACCGCGCTGCCATCGCTGACCACGCCGACAAGATTGTTACGCGGAGTCAATTCAAATACTTGGGAGATATCCTCTTGAATGATTTTAGCTGGCTCCATCGCTCCGGGAACCAGATAGAATTGGTTAAGGATATGTTTATCTTTGACTGGAATTTTGGAGTAAATTTCCAGAACGCCTTGAAAACGATCATGCAATTCTAATGATTCTTCGGCATAGCTCATCTTTTTGCCGCTGGTGGGTGGAACGGGCAGACGGCCTTCGTAGACAAAACGGCGTGTACGCTCAGCGATGTCGCTGGGCAAAATGTCGGGCTTCTTTGCCAAGCCTAATCTGATAGTTGCCTTGGCAACGGCGGCGGCAACGGCGGGGGCGACGCGATAATCGATCACATCGGGAATGATGTAGCCTGCGTGTAATTCCTCTTCTTTGATGATGCCGGCAATCGCTTCGGCAGCAGCCACTTGTGCTTCGGGATGGAAGTCGCTGGCACGGACATCAAGCAAGCCGCGGAATACGCCGGGGACAACGGCCGTTATATCCATCTGATTTGGATAGGTTGAATGTGCCGTTGCCACAACAGCCACCCCTGCTTTACGCATATCACGCGGTTTAATTTGCAAGGGGGATGAGAAGGCAAAAATGATGGGATCGTCAGCCATCGTCTGAATGACGCTTAAGTCAAGTGCATTGCAGCCTGCGAAGCTGATAAACGCATCAGCACCCTGCATCAACTCAGCGAGTTGCCCCGTTTCTGCGTTGGGGTTACTAAGATGGGCGATTTCCCATTTTGCCCAGTGCATACCCAATGGGCGGTATTTATAAATTGCGCCGCGACGGTCAGCGACGACGACATTCTTGATGCCATATTGATGCAAAATAGAGGCAGTGCCTAATCCAGCCGTGCCAGCACCATTGATGATGATCCGCATCTTTTTCAGATCTTTGCCGACAACTTTGGCGGCATTGATAAGGCCAGCTAACACGCCGATGGCAACCCCCTCACGATGGTTATTGATGACGGGGATATAAAGCGCACGTTCCAATCTATCAGTAATATCCAACCCGTCGGGTGAAGCGACATCTTCAATCGCTATTGCCCCAAATGTAGGAGCGAGGTTCAAAACGGTGTCAATGAATTCTTCTTTGTTGTTGATATTTATTGCCATTGGCAACGCGTCTACACCAGCAAAAGTTTTCATAATAACCGCTTTGCTTTCCAAAACAGGCAGGATTGCTTCTGCTCCAACATCTCCCAGACCAAAAGCGGATGATCCGTCGGAAACGATAGCGATGGTGTTACCGCGGCAAGTAACATCGAATGACCGCGTTGGATCACGGGCGATTTCTAGGCATGGTTCGGCTACACCCGGCGTGTAAACAAGGCTCAGCATATTGCTGTCGCGTACTTGCACCTTGCTGCGTACACCGACGAGTCCTTTATATCGACGGCGATAAGAGATACCTTCACTCTCTGTTTTTTTTGTTACTTTTTTACTCATGATATGACTCCTTGTGTTAAGGGCGGGACTTTATATGGACTACTTTTCTCCCGCTCTTCATTATCAATAATAGTGTCGCTGTATCACAGGTTGTAGTCAGGTGACGTTTGTCATCTGTCGTTCATGGGATTGTCATGCAAGTATGCGGGTGGCGGGTGTGCAGGCGGCGGAGTGATCTCATTTTTTTTATTTATCTGCCTGCCAGCCGGGATGGCCTGTGAACGGCCGTATATCCTCTTCCATCATCAATTTTCGCACGCTTTTTTCGATGGTTATTTTACCATTCAACACATCATCCTGATATTGGGTTGCCCAACGATAGATGAGACCGTGAGCGCGGCGTAGTTCGAGCAGCATCAACTGCGGCAAGCCGCCTGCCTCTGATAAAAAGCCCGATTCGGCATAATCGCGTTCAATTTGGGAAAAATCATATTCCACACGCACGAGATCGGCCTCCCATCCTTCTGATTCGTTCCATGTAAAACGGCCGTAACACGCCCGTTTATCCCTATCAAAAGAGGAGCCGACCGAGCCAGCATTGACGACCAATGTATTATCAATTTGACGGATATAAGGGTGGTGTGTGTGACCAGTGACATAAACTGCTGGCGGCGGGGAAATTTGTTGACGGATCGCCTTATCATCTGCCAAATGATACAACCCGTCCCGATTACTACTCATAGAAGCGTGACGCACGCGAAACTCGCTGCCATCAGGGGCAAACCATTGAAATTCGTCGGGCAACTCATCGAGATAGGAGATTAGATCGCCCAATTGCGCGTTTGTCCAATAGGCAAAACGCATGAGTTCATACTCTGGCCCCTCGCTGACATTATCGGGATTACTGCACCCAATAATATAATCTTCATGATTACCGCGCAGGATATGCCATCCTTCCTGCTGTCGTTTATCGAGAACAAATTGGAATGTATCTTTGGATAATGGTCCCCGATTAACAGTGTCACCATTGACAATAACTGTGTCGGGCTGCCATTCTTTTATGCTTTTGCTGACGGCACGGAGAGCCGGCATATTACCGTGAATGTCGGATAGAACGACTATTTTTTTTCTGTTCATAAGGGGCTAGATTCTATCCTAATTGCCCTGTTTTGACCATCCGCATAAAATAGCGACAATGGTCTCATTTATGAAAATCCTCTCTGGTAAAGGGGGGCGATGCACCCTGTTTCAGATTTTTTCACTGCTCACTCAGCTGCGTTATCTTCTATTTTTTTTGCGCGTAAACTTAACGCTAACCGCTTATTGGCTCCGTCCACTGAGAGTACGCGGGCGGTGAGTGTTTCGCTTAGTGATACCACATTGCGCGGGTGCATAAATGTCCCTTCGGCTAATTCGGAGAGATGGATCAACCCTTCTAATTCGTCTTCTAATAGCAAGAATGCGCCGTAATTGGTGATGTAGGTGACTGTTCCTGTGACCATTTGATCGGGTTTATAATGCGCTTCGGCCGTTTGCCACGGATCGGGTTTGAGCATTTTCAAGCTCAAGGCGATACGCTCGTTTTCACGTTCCACACGCAATACATAGACGGTGATACATTCACCCATCTTGACGATATTTCTAGGATGTCGAACGCGGCTCCATGATAGCTCTGAAATATGGACTAACCCTTCCATGCCGCCAAGATCGACAAAAACGCCAAAATCGGTGATATTGGTGACTATGCCGTCAACCTCATCCCCTTTTTTGAGCGTTTTTAATAAATGAGCAGCATGATTATCTTCTGTTTGGGCTGCGCGTTCGGAAAATATCAGTTGATTACCAGCAGGGTTGATGCGAATAATTTTGATGGTCAATGATTGTCCCACCCATTTGGCAAGCGCGGCCTGTTTCTCTTCTTCGCTGGCTAATGGCGGTAGATTGACAAGATGAGAGGCGGGGATGAAGCCAGCGAGATCGTTCCAATCTACTAATAAGCCGCCGCGATTGCAGCCGCTAATGAGGGCGGTGATGCTGTCTCCATTTTCATAAATGGTTTGGGCAAGCTGCCACGGGTCGGATTTGTCGACAAACGGCCGTTCCTCCTCCTCATATCCATCTATTCCATCTTCTGATGGCATAACAGGTAGTTCTTGCCGTGTTTCTTCGGCAAAGAGGGCGTTCCAATAGGAGTTATCCTCCATTGTAGGGGGGCGATTCTGGGTCATAGGGCACTCTAAATAATTGACAATGAACAATGCTCATGGCTAATTGGACATGGTTCAAAAAACTAACAATCTGCTTTACAGTATAGTATTGGTATCTTCTCAGTATTCTGGGGAGACTTGACAAATTTTCCTAATGATACTCGTGTAAAATAAAGTGCTGATGAAATTTGTCAAGTCTTGTCGATGGGAACGAGGATTTATTTAACTACTAAAGTTGTCATTCCCGCCCC
>WFSA01000260.1 GCA_015486215.1 Anaerolineae bacterium
AATCTGCGTTCATCCTGTCAATCCTGAAAATCCGCGTCCCATCCCCTCACTACACCCTAAAGAAAATTCCGCAAAACCGTATGCAAAATCCCCCCATTCCGATAATAATCCACCTCAACAGGCGTATCAATACGGCAGACCGCATTAAAGGTGATCACACTGCCATCCCCCTTCACCGCCTGCACCTTGATCGTCTGCAACGGCCGTAAATCATCATCCAAATTCAAGGTAGAGAACACCTCCGAGCCGTCAAGCCCAAGCGAAACGGCCGTTTCCCCCTCCTTAAACTGCAATGGCAACACGCCCATCCCCACCAAATTACTGCGATGAATCCGCTCGTAACTCTCGGCGATGACCATCTTGATGCCCAGCAACAGCGTCCCTTTTGCCGCCCAATCGCGGCTGCTACCCATGCCGTAATCCTTGCCGACCAGCGCACAAAGCGGCGTGCCGTCTTCCTTATAACGCAGCGACGCATCAAACATCGTCGTCACCTCGCTGGCGGGTAGGTAGGTCGTGAAGCCGCCCGATGTGCCGGGAGCCATCAAATTACGCATCCGCACATTGGCGAACGTGCCGCGCGTCATCACCCGGTCGTTGCCGCGCCGTGAGCCGTAGGAGTTGAAGTACGCAATCGCCACGTCGCGCTCCAGCAGGTATTGCCCGGCTGGGCTGTCGGGGGCGATGACACCAGCCGGTGAAATGTGGTCGGTGGTGATGGAATCGCCCGCTTTCACCAACGCCCGCGCCCCTTCAATGTTAGCGATGGGGTTGATGTCGGCCGTCAGTTCGGTGAAGAATGGCGGCTCTTGAATGTAGGTGGACTCCGCACTCCAATTGTAAATTTCGCCGCCGCTGATGGGGATGGCGTTCCACTTTTCGTTCGCCTGCCACACATTGCCGTACTGTTCGCGGAACATTTCGGGGGTCAATGAGGCGGCGACGGTGTCGCGCACTTCGGCATCTGTCGGCCAAATGTCGCGCAGGTAGACGGGCTGCCCGTCGCTGCCTGTGCCGATGGGGTCGTTGGGCAAATCAATATCCGTCGTTCCCGCCAGCGCATAGGCCACAACCAGCGGCGGTGAGGCCAAATAGTTGGTCAGCGTAAGCGGGCTAACGCGCCCTTCAAAGTTGCGATTGCCGCTGAGAACGGCCGATGTGACCATATTTCCGTCCTTGATCGCGTTTGCCACCGCTTCGGGCAAGGGACCAGAGTTGCCGATGCAAGTCGTACAGCCAAAGCCGACAATGTTGAATCCCAACTGCTCCAGATACGGCAGCAGTTCTGCTTTCACCAAATAATCCTCAACCACCCGTGAGCCAGGGGCGAGGCTGGTCTTGACATAAGATGGAACCGTCAACCCCAATTGTGCCGCTTTTTTAGCGACCAATGCCGCGCTAATCATCACGCTGGGGTTGGATGTGTTGGTGCAAGAAGTGATGGCGGCGATGACGACTGCGCCATGCTTCATTTCCACACCAGAATCAGCGATGGTTATCGTTCTGTCCAAATCTTCTTCGCTCAATCCAATCCCCATCGGCCCTTGCGGAGCCAACAGCGTTTTGCGGTACTGTTCTTTCATGTCCGTCAGGGCGATGCGGTCTTGCGGCCGTTTTGGCCCTGCTAAACTCGCCGTCACCGTGTTCATGTCCAGTTCAATAGTGCTGCTGTACAGGGGGGCGATGGAATCATCGGTGCGGAATAAGCCTTGCGCTTTGGTGTATTTCTCGACTAAATCAACCAATTCATCGGGGCGACCAGTCGCTCGTAAATAGTTCAACGCCTCATCATCCACGGGGAAGAAGCCCATCGTCGCCCCATATTCAGGACACATATTGGCGATGGTGGCGCGGTCGGCAAGGGTGATATTGCTGAGGCCGTCGCCGTAGAATTCGACAAATTTACCGACAACGCCTTGCGCCCGCAGTAATTCCGTCACCACCAACACCAAATCGGTGGCCGTGACCCCTTCTTTCAATGCGCCCGTCAATTTCACGCCGACAACATCGGGGGTGAGCATGTAAATCGGCTGTCCCAGCATGACCGCTTCGGCTTCGATGCCGCCCACGCCCCAACCGACAACACCCAAGCCGTCAATCATCGTCGTATGCGAATCGGTGCCGACGAGGCTGTCGGGCAAGGCGACCATCTCGCCATCCGCGTCCGCCTTCTGCATCACCACACTGGCAAGATATTCCAAATTCACCTGATGGACGATGCCCGTTGCTGGCGGC
>WFSA01000261.1 GCA_015486215.1 Anaerolineae bacterium
CAAATGAGTTGAACCAAAGTGATTGTCACGGGGCAAACGGACTTAATTTACCCGAAACTATGCGCCCCGTGACTATCACTTCTACTGAAATGAAACACACCCGTATCATTAGGAAAATTTGTCAAGCCTCCCCAGAATACTGAAAAGATACGAATATCACTGATAAAATATTATCATCATTCATTTGATAGGTGTAAGGAGCAAATTGTGAATAAAAAACAGATTTTTATAGGGTTGATCATCGTCGCCGTTTTGGCCGCGTTTATGATGCGGCCGTCTGTGTCGGCGGAAACGGCCGTCAATCAAGCAGCCAATAGAGCGGTACAAACGTCAAACAATGTCGTCTCCGTCGAAGGGAGGATCATCCCCCAGCGGGATGCCGCCCTCTCCTTTATGGTTGGCGGACGAGTGGCGGAGATTATCGCTGATGAGGGAACGGCCGTTGCCGCCGGCGATCCCATCCTGACTTTGGAAACGGCCGATTTGCAATTAGGCGTACAGCAAGCAGAAGCAGGAGTGACCACAGCCGAAGCCGCCCTGACAGCGGCGCAAGCACAGCTTGCCTTAGCACAAGCGCAGATCACCACCGCCGAAATCGGGGTGCGTGCCGCCAACGCCCAGCTTGATTTAACCAAAGCGGGAGCGCGTCCCGAAGAGATCGCCGCCGCCGAGCAGCGCATCGCCGCCGCCAACAGCAGCATCACCCAAGCGGCTGGCAATCGTGATGCCGCCCTCTATATTTCTGAAGCTCAAATCAGCAGTGCCGAAGCGAATGTCGCCTCTGAGACAGCTGATCTGCGTGCCATCCAAGAAGGGTATGACGATATTATCAATGCCTGTTTTGATACGCCTGACGGCCAAACAGTCTGTCCCTTATATGGAGCCGTCGAAGAAGCGACCCGCGCCCAACTAGAGGTTGCCCAATTGCAATTGAGCGCAGCGCAAGAGGCGTTGGACGCGCTCAATGCCGGCCCAACAGGGGCGCAGCAACGGGCGGCCAGCGGCGGCGTTGCCATCGCAGTCGCCAATCGTGATTTGGCTCAAGCACAGTTAGAACTATTGCTGGCTGGGGCGACGGATGAGCAGATCAGGCAATCGGAGGTCGGCGTTGAACAGGCCCAACTGAGTGTTGAACAGGCGGGGACGGCCGTCACCCAAGCAGAAGCAGCCATCACCCAAGCAGAAGCCGGGGTTGTACAAGCGCAGGCGCAGCTCGCCGCCGCCCAAAACAGGCTGGATCGGATGACGCTCACCGCCCCCTTCGACGGCACTGTCATCAGCATCGCAGTTGATGAAGGAGAGATCGCCTCTACAGGCGCTCCCGTCGTCATTCTTGCCGACATGAGCAGTTGGCTGATGGAGACGACCGACCTGACAGAATTAAGCGTAGCCGACCTTGATATTGGGGATACGGCCGTTATTCAGCTAGATGCTATTGATAATGAAGAAATATCAGGTACGATTACGGAGATAGCGGTTATTTCTATATTGACACGCGGCGATGTAACGTACGCGGTCACCGTAGAATTAGCCCCAAACAGCTTACCCCTGCGCTGGGGAATGACGACATTTATGGATGTTGAATAGGGTTGTTCTTGAACGAAATTTCGGCATATAGATAGACAGAATTGACTGTAAAAATTTATTAAGCGATGACGGTTTTATAATTTAAAGAAATATTATCCACAGATTTTCGCAAATTCTCAAAAAGAATCTGCGAAAATCTGCGGATAATATAGTTCCATTTAACCTTCATCCTTAAACATAAAATTTGTGTTTATCTGTAAAACCAGTGTCCAATTCATAAAGGAACAATACTACTGAATTATGGCGATTTTGAATCGGTGGACACAGGATTTTACGAGTAGTAGCGTTGAGCAAACAGTGCGCTTGGGCGTGCGCTTGGGCGAACTATTGCAAGCAGGTGATATTATCTGCTTGGATGGGGAACTGGGCATGGGCAAGACGGCGTTCGCTCGTGGAGTTGGGCGCGGATGGGGCGCATCTGTGCGCGTCACCAGCCCATCATACACGCTCATCAACGAATATCCACGCCTGAAAGACGGCCGTATTCTCTATCACATCGACAGCTACCGTTTACAAACAGAAGCCGACAGCTACTCGCTCGGTCTAGACGACATCTTCGACAGCGATGGAACGGTCATCATCGAATGGCCGACCCGCATTGAGGGATGGCTGCCCGCCGACCGTCTCTGGATCGCGCTGGATGAAATCAGCAACACCCGCCGCTCCATGCGCTTCACCGCCGCCGGCAGCCGATCTGCAACATTATTAAACGAATTCAAACGCCGCGCCTTTGGACTATAACAATGAGCAATGAGCAATGAGTAATGAACAATAAACGGTTCATTGTTCATTGCTCATTATTCATTGTTCATTGCTAATATGATTTTATCAATTGATTCTGCAACCCGCTGGGCGGGACTTGCATTACATAACGGCCGTTCCATCGTGGCCGAATTAGGGTGGGTTTGTCATAACAACCACACCATCGCCCTCACGCCAGCCATTCAGGAGATGATGGCACGTGCCGACGTAAGCCCATCCGATCTACAGGCGATAGCGGTCGCTAAAGGGCCGGGTTCGTATACGGGATTGCGTATCGGGATGGCTTTAGCCAAAGGGATGGCGTATGCGAACGGCACAGCCCTTATCGGCGTGCCAACATTGGACATCACGGCGGCCGCTTTTGGGCCGATGAAAGGGGATTTGGTCACGGTAGCATCGGCTGGACGGACACGAATTTGCACGGCCGTTTACCATTGGCAGCAACGGCACGGCTGGCAAGCTGCCGACACTCCCGTCATCGAAACATGGGACGAATTGCTCGGCCGTCTTGATGCACCATGCACCATCGCCGGCGAAATGAGTGCCGAAGCGGCCAAAAAAATACACACACACGGCAAGAAATTCAAGATCGCCTCCCCCGCCGCTTCCATGCGGCGATCCGGCTATTTGGCCGAAATCGGCTGGCGGCGACTGCGGCGCAAACAGATTGACAACCCCGCAACGCTGTCTCCCATTTACTTAAACAGATTACGATAGGCGGCATGGTTTCGATTCCTCCATTGGGTGCCCGCTGAGCCGCCCTACGCCTATTCAGCCGCATCTCATATGCCTTGTGCCGCCAGCGTAGATGCCCTGAATCCGCTCAACACAAATCGTAGGAACCATGATTTATTTAACTACTCAGCCTATCAATTATTTCACGACAAAGAAGCAAAGATCGTATCTTCTCAGTATTCTAGGGAGGCTTGACAAATTTTCCTAATGATACTCGTGTAAAACAAAGCGCTGATGAAATTTGTCAACTCTTGTCCACGATTTATTGAGAGAATACCCAAAGATCACAAAAAAATCTTAAAAACTTCGTGTTCTTCGTGTCCTTGTCGTGAATTTGGATAATGGCTGAGTAGTTACGATTTATTTAAATTTAACTACCAAAGTTGTCATTCCCGCCCCCATCCCCACCTTCGTGAGGACAGGCACTTCGTAAGAGTAAACTCTTTTAGGCGGGAATCCATGATTCCCCAGACTGTGGATTCCTATCTTCGCAGAGCCTGCCCTCATGAAGATGGAGGAATGACAGATGGTCGCCCAATCACGCAACAACTGTAAAGATGATTTTCACCATTTTGAACCATGTCAAAAAATTGAACAGGTTAGGATAATACTTATTTATGAAGATACTTATAACTGGAGGGGCTGGTTTCATCGGTTGCAATAGTGCCGATTATTTCATCAAACAGGGACACGACATCCTCATTTATGACAATTTATCACGGTCGGGTGGAGAAAGCAATCTAAGCTGGCTACGCGAAAATCATACTGATATATTCACGTTCATCAAAGCGGATATTCGTGATTTTGATGCGCTTTGCGCCGTCATGCCCGGCGTGGATGCGGTAATCCATCTTGCTGGGCAGGTTGCCGTCACTACATCAGTCGCCAACCCGCGCGAAGATTTTGAAATCAACGCCTTAGGCACGTTTAATGTGCTGGAAGCAGCACGCCTACACGCGCCCCAAGCAGCATTTCTCTACGCATCTACCAATAAGGTGTACGGCGGCATGGAAGATGTCAAAATCGTACTGGAAGATGACCGATATGCGTATGCTGAATATCCAATGGGAATTGCGGAAACGGCCGTCCTCGATTTTCACTCCCCCTACGGCTGCTCCAAAGGGGCTGGCGACCAATATGTAATGGATTATGCCCGCATTTATGGGATGCGAACGCTCGTTTTTCGACAATCTGCCATTTACGGCCGTCGACAATTCGGCGTTGAAGATCAAGGCTGGGTCTCCCATTTCATCATCGCGGCGGTGATGGAGCGGCAAATCAGCATCTTTGGCGATGGCAAACAGGTACGCGACATGCTCCATATCAGCGATGTAGTACGCGCATACGAATTAGGAATACAACATATTGATACCGTCAGCGGCACAGCGATCAATCTAGGCGGCGGCACAGCCAACACCCTCTCAATCTGGAGCGAATTCAGCGAATTGCTGGAGGAGTTACACGGTCATCCCCTCTCTGTAAAATGGGGAGAGTGGCGGCCGGGCGATCAAAAAGTGTTCATCGCCGATGTCCGCCGCGCCAAAGCGATGCTCAACTGGGAGCCAACCATCTCCCCCATCGACGGTGTACATGATTTATACCAATGGGTGGTAGAAAACAAAGCGTTATTCTAAATACAGGCTGAAAACACATTAAAATCAGCCCGCTTCTAGCCGACTTTTCCGTATCACACCCGCCCGAAAACTGAACCATACTCATTTTAATCGGTGTCACTTCGCCCAAACATTCTCCCCATGATACAATGCGAACAGTTAAGGGAAATGCTCTTTGGAGGTTGACTCAACTTCCTCATACTGCCAAGCATTTACCCAGATAAAGTCAACCTAATCTTGATGTAGTGGCTGGATGATTACCAGTCAAGAAACACGGAGGTGTCATCTGGACACATTACAATTAGCACACACTATCATCAACACCATCGTTGATAAAAAAGGAAGCAACATCATATTGCTTGATGTTCGTGAACAATCCATCTTTGCTGAATATTTTATATTGTGCAACGGTGAAAACAGCCGCCAATTAAAAGCGTTAGCCGAATATATTCGTCAAGACGCAAAAGATGCAGGCATGATAAAGATGCATAAAGTTGAAGGCAACGCCGAATCTGGTTGGATTTTAGTAGATGTCAACGGTGTGATCGTGCATATTTTTGCACCCGACAAGCGGACTTTCTATAATTTGGAAGAGTTATGGAATGAATCGCAAATCATTTTGCGAATACAGTGATAACGGCCGTTGCTCCCCTACTCCAAAAAGCACCTCACGGTGCTTTTTTTGTGCAACAACAGTATAAAAGAAATTGGCATAGCTCCCTCTGCATGATACAATTTCGCCCATCAGAGTGCATACCGCACTCTGATTTTTTTGTATATAGTAGCTGCCCGACAGATGGAAACAGAGCTATATTCTTAACCATCCTCACCCCGCACTTAACGGGAAAAGAGGTAATCGTAAAAAGGAAAGACAAATCATGTTAAAAAGTCACAATTGCGGACAATTACGCGAAGAGCATATCAACCAAACCGTCACATTGGCAGGTTGGGTCAATCGCCGCCGTGACATGGGCGGTGTCATTTTCATAGACCTGCGCGACCGTGACGGCATCACCCAAGTCGTCATCAATGCCGGCCACTCCCAAGCCACTTTCGACACAGCCGAACAAATACGAAACGAATACGTCTTACAAATCAAAGGCACTGTTGGCCGCCGCCCTGAAGGACAGGAAAATGCGGAGATGACAACGGGTGACATTGAAGTCACAGCCGATGAAGTCACCATCTTGAACAAGGCCAAAACGCCCCCATTCGCCATCAATCGTGATCATAACGTAGACGAAACTGTGCGCCTCAAATACCGTTACCTCGATTTGCGCCGCCAAAAAATGCAAAGCAATCTCATCATTCGTCATAAAGCGATAAAATTTATCCGCGATTTTCTGGATGAACGCGGCTTTATAGAAATTGAGACCCCCATCCTGTTCAAAAGCACCCCCGAAGGCGCACGCGACTATCTTGTCCCCAGCCGTGTTCAGCCGGGAAAATTTTATGCCCTGCCGCAAAGCCCGCAACAGCTCAAGCAATTGCTCATGGTTGCTGGATATGAACGGTATTTCCAAATCGCCCGCTGCTTCCGTGACGAAGATTTACGCGCCGACCGTCAACCAGAGTTCACTCAATTAGATATGGAGATCAGCTTCGTAGAGCGGGATGATATTCTCAATCTCATCGAAGAATTGATGAAAGGGATGATAAAAACAGCCAGCCGATTACCATTAGCATGGGATGAGTTCCCCCGTTTAAGCTATCACGAAGCGATGGAGCGATTCGGTTCCGACAAGCCCGACCTCCGTTTTGGCTTAGAGTTGACAGATTTATCTGACATCGCCGCCGAGTCGGGATTCAAAGTATTTACCGATACGGTCAAGGCAGGCAACCCTGTCAAAGCGATCTGCGTGCCGGGAGCGGCCAGTTACAGCCGCAAACAGATCGATGATTTGGAAGCGATTGCCAAAGCGAACGGTGCAAAAGGGATGCCGTGGATCATGCTCAAACAAGAAGGGGGCGTGAAAGGGTTCATCAGCAAATTCTTCAGCGATGAGCAAATGAACGCGATTATTGAGCGTATGGATGCAAAGGCGGGCGATTTACTGCTCTTTGCCAGCGATAGTAAATGGGTCGTTTATGCCGCTTTGGGCGCGTTACGCACGGAGATGGGAACGCGGCTCGGCTTGAAAGATACAGGCACGCTCGGCTTCTGCTGGATTGTGGATTTCCCCTTGTTTGAGGAGAATTTGGAAAACGGTTTTTATGCCCCCAGCCATCATATGTTCACCGCGCCCAAGCCTGACCATATCCCGATGCTGGACAGTGATCCAGCCAGCGTGTTGAGCGATCAATACGATTTGGCGTGCAACGGGTTTGAGGTTGCTGGCGGCAGTATTCGTATCCATGAGCGTGGATTGCAGCGTAAGATTATGGAACTGATCGGCTTCTCCATTGAGGAAGCGAAGGAGCAGTTCGGCCATCTATTAGAAGCGTTTGAGTATGGCGCACCACCGCATGGCGGCATCGCGCCGGGAATTGATCGGTTGGTCGCTTTGATGGCTGGCGAGCCAAATATCCGCGAGGTGATGGCGTTCCCCAAGACGGCGCAGGCGACTGATTTGATGTCTGAATCACCCTCTTTTGTTGCACAGCAACAATGGGATGATTTGCATATTCAGCCTGCAAAAGCGATGTAATGACAGCAAACGAGGGAAAAAACGAATTTTCCCTCGTTTGTGATTTAATAGGGGGACGATTTGTCATACGCGCGAAGGGTACAGTGAATTAAAAAGGGTGTTGATATGGTTCATTTTACACGAGATGACCTTTACACGTTGAGGGCAGGCGCAAGGCCGCGCCCCTATAATTTACTCCTGTAGGGGGCGACCCTTTAAGGATTAAATAAAACCAGAAACTTCCATCTGTCATTTCTGCGAAGGCAGGAATCATGGATTCCCGCCTTCGCGGGAGCAACAACTTTGGTAGTTAAATAAATCCTCGTTCCTAAGTTACCGAGTAGGATAAAACGCTATTCCCCCAACGTCTCCTCAACCAACACCGCCACATGCGCCAACGCCTCTGGCAATTTGCTGGCATCACGGCCGCCAGCCTGCGCCAGATTGGGGCGACCGCCGCCGCCGCCGCCCACAATTTTGGCAACTTCGCGCACGATGTCGCCCGCTTTCAGCCCGCGCTTGATGAGGTCGTTGGTGACGGCGGCGATGATGATCGGCTTGCCATTACGAATTGTGGACAGCACGGCCGTTCCCGACCCCACTTTATCCCTGAACCAATCCGTCATTTCCCGCAACGCATCCACATCGGCCCCCTCGATTTGCGCTGTCAGCACCGGCACACCAGCGACTGTTTGCATTTGCGCCAACAAGTCGCCGAACTGCGCCCGCGCCAACGTGTGCCGCGCCTTTTCCATCTCTTTTTGCAGCGAGTGATGGTTCTTTAACAACGATTCCAGCCGTGCTTCCACTTCGGCGGCAGGGGCATTGAGCAGGGCGGCCACGCGGTCGAGCGTTTGCAGCCGTTCGCTGATGAGTTCTTGCGCCCCGCGCCCCGTCACCGCTTCCACGCGGCGCACACCAGCCGCCGCCGACCCTTCGCTGACGAAGCGGAATTGGCCGATGTCGTTGGTTTCAGCGACATGCAAGCCGCCGCACAACTCCATCGAATACACTTCGTCGCCATCGCTGACGGTGACGGTTCGCACGATGTCGCCATATTTTTCGCCAAATAACGCCATCGCCCCCGCGCTGACGGCCTCTTTTTGCCCCATGTACTTGATTTTGACGGGCATGTTCGCCATGATGGCGGCGTTGATGTCCGCTTCAATGGTCGCCAGCGTCGCCTTGTCCACCGCTTCGCCATGCGAAAAGTCGAAGCGTAGCCGGTCGGGGGCGACGAGTGACCCTTGCTGGGTGACGTGCTTGCCCAAATGGGCGCGTAATTCGCGGTGGAGCAGATGGGTGGCAGTGTGGTTGCAGCGGATGTCGGATCGACGGCCGTTTTCAACCACCAACGTCACCTCTTTCCCCACAGCAAAATTGCCCGCCGCCGTGCCAATATGGGCGACAAGGCCGGGTACGGGGCGATGGGCGCGTTGCACGGTGAAGATTGCGCCGCTTTCTGCGTCCACAATCTGCCCCGTGTCGGCCACTTCGCCGCCCGATTCCACATAAAACGGGGTCGCGGCGGTGATAATTTCCGCCTTCTCGCCCGCGCTAATCGCCTCCACAGCCGCGCCGTCGCAGATGATGCCCACGATTTCTGACCCCATCCGCGCCCCCGCATACGGATCGTGGTCTACGCCGCCTTCCAGCTGCCCCGATTCGTGGAGGGCGTGCAAAAGGTCGCCGTAGACGCTGCTACCCGTCTTGTATTGGTCGAATGCGCCTGAGCCGCTGGCGATGGCGTGCAACCGCCGCGCTTCCGTGTAGCCCGCTTCGTTTACGGTAAAATTCCACCGCTTGACCAAATCGCGGGTGATTTCCAGCGGCAGGCCGTAGGTGGCGTATAAATTGAAGGCGCGTTCGCCCGAAACTTCCGTTTCATGGGCGAGGTGCATCTGTTCGGCGATCTCGATCAGGCGGACGAGTGCGCCTTCAATCGTGCGGGCGAATCGCTTCTCTTCGTCGGTGATGGTGCGAAGGATGTGGTCGCGCCGCTGTTCCAGTTCGGGGTACGCTTCGCGCATGGTGTCGATGAAAACGGCAGCTATTTCGGCCAAAAATGGCTCGCCAAAGCCGATTTGCCGCCCGAATCGTGCCGCGCGTCGGATGATCATGCGAAGGACGTAGCCCGCGCCCGCACTGCCCGGCCGCACGCCGTCGGCGATCATAAATGTGGCCGCACGGCCGTGATCGGCAATCACGCGGTAGCCGACAAGTTTTTTGGCGCGATCTGCGTCAGAATCACCCAATAGCTCTTGCACACGCGCTAGGGCGGGCAGGAAGAGGTCGGTGTCGTAGTTGCTGTCTCCGCCTTGCAGAATGCGTACCAGCCGTTCAAAGCCCATCCCGGTGTCGATGGAGGGATAGGGTAGGGGGGTGGTTACACCATTTTCATCGGTGTCATATTGCATGAAGACAAGATTCCAGATTTCAAGGAATAGCTCATCGGTGTCGTCGTCGCTATTGAGCAGACTGATGTCAATGTTATCGAGATCACCTTGATAATAATGCAATTCGGAACAGGGGCCGTTGGGGCCAGTGTCGCCCATCGTCCAATAGTTATCGCTTTTACCAAACCGTTTGATTCTGTCGGCAGGGAGATATTTTTCCCATAATTTGGCGGCATCGTCGTCGTCAAGGTAGACGGTTGCCCAGAGTCGTTCGGCGGGCAGGCCGATCACGTCGGTGAGAAACATCCATGCGTACTCAATCGCTTCGGCTTTGAAGTAGTCGCCGAAGGAGAAGTTGCCCAGCATTTCAAAAAAAGTGTGATGGCCGGGTGACGGGCCGACGTTTTCGAGGTCGTTGTGTTTGCCATGCACGCGCATACATTTTTGGGAGGAGGCGGCGCGGGTATACGGCCGTTTTTCTTTGCCCAAGAACACGTCTACGAACTGGTTCATGCCGGCGTTGTTGAAGAGCAGGGTCGGGTTGTCGAATTGGGGCAGCGGTGCGCTGGCGACGGGCTGGTGGTGTATTTCGGCGAAGAAGTCTAGGAATGCTTGGCGGATTTCAATACTTGTTGTTGGTATCATCTGTTTACTCCAATGCAAGGGCGGGTTGCGCGTTGCATGTTCGGTTGATTTTTTCAAATTTTATCGTGGTTGGGGAGAATGGGGTAATGACGAGTAGGGCGATTGCAACTTCGCCTTAATTCGTGATCGTTTTCGTGAACGAAAATCGAAAAAAACGATCACGAAAACGATCACGACATACGATCACGACGGGTGCATACAAAACTTAGGGGGTAACATTTCAGTGACTACAATTTTCTAATATTTCACCACGAAGACACGAAGAACACGAAGAAAAACAAGAAAACCTTCGTGTTCTTTGTGCCTTTGTGGTAAATAAGGTATCTTCTCAGTATTCTGGGGGGACTTGACAAATTTTCCTAATGGTACTCGTGTAAAATAAAGTGCTGATGAAATTTGTCAAGTCTTGTCCACGATTTGTTGAGAAGATACCTCTGAACCTATTAAAATTATCGGCTTTAAGGATCAGACGAAAGTGCCTGTCAGCTTGCAGGTGACGGGCACTTTGGGTTATAACGCTGGTTTGATGGCGACTGTTTCCCCCGTCACTGATTTAGTGCTTGATTGATATTTGGGAAACGGCCGTTTTTTCCACCATCTCCAAATCAGTCCTTGACTGCTATTTGGGGAACGGCCGTTTTCCCCATCATCACCAATAAACCATCAGCCGATAAATGTTTGCGCCTTTTTGACTTGGGACTACGCATACGTTTACCTCAAAATAACAGATAATCTTTACGAAAATACAACAGTATTATATCCTCGACTGTTGTGAATTTAGTAGTTGCTTGAAGTGTTCAAATAGGGTAATAGTTACGCAATATAAATTACAATCAGGAAGTAGACATAATGCAACTACCAATACCTGATATTTCCCCAAACGGCCGTGAACATGCACCCTATTTTCATGGTTTATTTGAGAATGAACCTCAAGTCCGCCATTTTGACAATTATTTGACTGGGCTGATCACTCTGGAAAACAAAACGATGAGCAATATCGCCCGCTGTATTTTGAACAGTGCTGACAAAACAAATCTATCTCGCTTTTTTACTGATGCCAAATGGAACGCCGAAGATGTGAACAATGCCCGTCTTAAGTATATGCTAGTACACACTGGCGGAAGTTCTTCAGCAATTATCGTAGGTCAATTTTGTAAAATTGACCGTGCAATTTTACAAAATTGACCTACAGAAAACCCTGAAGAGCTTAGGCCAAGTAGTACTAGAGCAAACAACAGGTCAGCGACGCAAGTCCAAGGACAGTGTGTTGCCAATTGATGATACTTTGAAGCTTTATTTATGAGTCCACTGAAAAAAGGCCTAAAAAATTAACGGAAGCATTGTTTCTGAAAATGGTGGGGTGGGCATGTCTGTTTTTTGCGATTTTGCGTCTATGATTCCTAAAAACACCCTCTTTCTTGCTGTTTATGGGACGATTTTTTACTATTTTTCAAATCATTGTGTTTGATGACCTTTTTTCAGTGGAGCCTATTTATGAAACAGAAACCAATTCTTATCCCTATTGGATGAGTACCATATTGACCTATTTGTCAAATTTAAATTCACAACACCCGAGTTATATCACTATCTGACCTACGGGAATTGCTGTTTGAGCAATGACATCATATCCATAGCTTATACCACTGGGAGCTACCTGATTTTGGCATCGTTTGACTTGGTGGGATATATGTAACGTTTCTGACAAGGTTTGCACTATTTTACTGCTCTGTAGAAATGGACGTAAGCTTAATCGGCCTCCGCAGTATGGACAGTTCTCTAATTCACATGTGTACAACTTACTCTCAAGCGGATATACTGCTGGGGGGATTGTCATCGTAAATTTCTCCATTTGGTTGATAATCTGGAGTGATTTTGGTGTGCAATCCCTATTTATCAAGTCCTAAATAAATCCTGCGGTACTGCGATTAAACATACAAGAACTTCTGCCAAGCTATACTAGACAGTATTCCGTTCGGCAGGGTAGTCAATTTGATCATTTTCCGTGAACAGTTCTATAATAGAGCGTATGTGAATAATATCTTGATTAGCAAGGAAGCATCATGGCTGACCGTGAGGAACTAGATCGAGTATTCAAAGAGATAACCCCGACGCGGGGTAAAGAATATACAGATAAATTAAGAGTAGTCGTTGAAGAGAATGAAAAGAGGGGGCGATTAGATTATTTTTTGAATGAGAGTAATCATCACACTTTATGTGAGTATGTTAAGAGAATCGTACACCAATATGATGAAAAGCATGAGTATATAGAATCTCTACAAACTGGTCGTGATGCACATGCTTGGGAGACTGTACATCAGCAGGCACAACTGTATGCAACGAAACTATTAATGCGTTTCGGTTTTGCAAAAGGGCTGAGTTCACTTGTTGCTGAGGATATTTCGCAGGATGTTTGTATCATCATTTTACATGCACATTATCCGTATGATTCTGATTTAAATGCGTGGATATATGTGGTGGTGGTGAATGTTTGTCGTAAATATGCGCGGCAAATGCGGCTGGATGAAAAAAAGAAAATAGATATTGAATTGGTAGAATATGTATTACATGAGAATTTGTATCAACTATCTGATACGGCATTAGACTTAAGGACAACTCAAGTAGAACTGAATGAGGCAATCCGACAATTGTCACAAAATCAACAAGATGTCATTATAGCTCATTACCTATTGGAGAAATCGTTAGCTGAAATCACAGAAGAGGTAGGAATTTCTCGCAATACGCTTTACAAACGGCATTATGATGCTTTGAGGAAATTAGGTAAGATTTTAGGGTCAGATCGGCATTAGTTATATATGAAACAGAGAAATAATAAAATTAATAAGAATGTTATTGCATCATCCACTCTTACAAATCAGTTGATTGCGTTGCGTGAAGAGTTGGATGCGGGTGAATTGAACTGGTCTAAGACAGCAGTTTCTAATCTTGCCTACGCCATTGACCAAACTCGTATAAATCCAGATATAGATATGCTATCTCTTGTTGTGGATGCCGCACTGCGTGGTGAAAGTATAGAAGCCACCTATCCCAAATTTTATCAACGGTTGTCGCAGAATAAACTGTTGGCAGATATATTTGCTGACATGATGGCGGCAATGAAGGATCCCTTGCCACGATCTTCGTTGCCATTTGTAAACCTTTCCTTTTTAGAGCGTGCCATTTCTAAACCGCCAGATATCATTACATCCCTTTCCAGGCAGTGGGAAGCGGTTTGGCAACTTGTTTCTGACGAGTTGGATCAGATTTTTATGCCTTCTGCCCTCGTTTACCGTTCGGCGGGACTGTTGCTGGATGTGGATAGTACAATTTTGCTTTATAATGAATTTGAGGCAGGCGGTGAAACGTGGCAGGCGACATTGGAAGCGTTAGCACAGCCTGACGCGCCCGGACAAGTAGAACTGTTTTTGAGCGTTTCGACCGAGCAGGAACCATCGCCACGTTTGCAGGCGACGGTGTGGTGGGGAGATTATCAACAAACGGCCGTTCTCGACAGTTTTGGCCGCGTACATTTCCCCCCATTTGGGGTGGAGCGTATATTAGACGAAGAGAAAACGGCCGTTTCCCAAAATCTTCACCTGCAATTACACCCAATTGAGTAACGAACAGGTAAGATTTCTGCCAAAAACAGCATAAGTGTGACGAGGGGTTATAAGTTCCATCCCACTGTCGCCAAAAGAGGGCGAAGTGGTGTGCAAATGGCACATCATTTCGCCCTTTTTTTGTTGCCCCGATCGCCCTCTCTCGTTACTATTTGTGCATGATGACAGATACGATTTCCCTCCCTCCTTTCCTTGCATTGGCACGAGAACTGTGCGACCGTGATATTGCGGAAGCAAACCTGCCCGCCCACACTCGTTCATTTCCTCCGTTAGACAGAGCATCGGTAAACGTATTGGCAGCCGAATCAGCCACCGCGCTGCTGGTTGAGCCGCGTTATGGCTGGGCGATTGCGGCCGTGGCGGAAACTGCCGTTTCCCAAACAAACGATCCATTTCTGCACGCATTAGCCCAACTTTATCTGGCGCGGGCGGCAAACGGCTATTATCGGCCAAAACGTGCCGTCATCGCCGCCGCGCAAGCGAAAGCTGGGTTTGTGGCGTTGAATGAAGAAGGGTGGACGGCCGTTTGCGATTGGCAAGCGAACGCCATCCCTTGGACGCGCCCCAACTTCACCATAGCGGTCGCCACATTAGAAGCCGCCCTGCCCATTATC
>WFSA01000262.1 GCA_015486215.1 Anaerolineae bacterium
GGTGGCACCGTTTATGGTGAGCGTGCCGCCATTTTCAACGATAATTTCAATTTTAGGAGAAAGTCCGCTTGTGTAAGGGGCGGGATCGGGTTGTGAGGTGTCTACGGTGACGATGACACCCGTATTGATCGTCAGACTGGCACCGTTTTGCACAACGGTGTCGGTGGTGATGGTTTGATCGCTGTCCCAAGTGACATTGCCGCTGATGGAATCGGCGGCTTGGGTGGATAGGTGAGGGATTAGGGTGAAAACGGCCGTTATCAATACAATCATGCCGATGCTGAAAATACGTTTACTGTTCATGCAAAACCTCCTGTGAAAAAAGTTAAGGCAAGCCGTTCAACCTCATTTCTGAATGGCAGGCAGATAAATATAGAATTGTGGGTGTGGTTCCACTGCCGAGAGCAGCAAAGACCCGCCCCTGTCCTTGTGCATCCAAAGTAGTGGGGTTAACGGCTGGATCAAATGTTGTCCCGTTATGATGGCTGCGAATAGGTTGAATACAGATTTAGGCATGGTTCATTTCTAATAAAATCATCTTTACAATTGCCGTCGCAGACTCAGCGGAAGAGTGGTTCATTCTTGCAGAATGAACCACTCTTCCGCTACAGCCAAAATCATGATGAGAACTGTAAAGCAACATGTATTGATTTTGAACCATGCCTTTCTTTCTTTATATCTGTCCTTAGGGAAAACTCGTAAATAACTGTGGCCAAGGTGACAGGCACTTGCCAAGTGCCTGTCACCTGAAAGTCCAAAGTTAAAAACGAACCTTCCCTTAGGAATGAGGATTAAATAAGTGTCCTGTATCAAACAACTGTCATTCCGAATCCCCGAAGGGGTGAGGAATCTTTCTCTGACAAGTACAAAGATTTCTCCCTCTGGTCGAAATGACAACAGCTACAAATAAGACAGTTAATAAAATCCCATTCCTTATTACCGTGTAATCATTGGTAGATAAATCATGTATCCAGATTCTTTGATGGTTAAAACGGTAGCGGCCGCTTTGAAACGGGGTGGCAAAGTTGGTGAAGTGACTCCGCCACCCCTCAATTTATTTCGTAATCATCGGTAAATAGATTTTATCCAACTCATTTAGATTGCCCCATGTCGCCCCACTGATGGGTTGATTACTCATCAAATCAACCACTGACGCAAGATCAAAACTGCCATCTCCGTTTATTTTAACTTTTGACAAAGTTGATTGCGTTGGACTGCCATCATAAGATGAGAAAAGCAACCAGTCACCAGCTGGATTCCAACCATGCAATGTGAGTATCTCGCTTCCAGTATCAGCATAGGCATGTCCAAGAATTGCCCCTGTGTTGGCATCTATGACGACAAGCACCTGCCAGGATTGGTATATTCCCTGAAAAGCAATTTTGCTTTCATCTGGAGACCAAAATATCTCAACAGGCAGTAATGAGACACTCCAATTTGTATCATTCCACATGTTCAACAATGTTTGTTTGTTGCCGCCATCCTTATCGGTGATATACAGCCCCACATTGTCATTACAACCATCACCATGATGGTCAAAAACAGCTAATTTTCCCGATGTAGAAGCCACATCAAACGCATCTACGGTTGATAAAGTGGTACACTCAACAGCAGACGGGGTATAGACTGTATGCTGATTTGCAAAATTTAAGTCTGTCCATTGGACAGATTGGTTGCCGTTATAATAAATACGACTGCCATAAGCAACAGGGAATTCAAAATTAGACCGCAATGTGCTGTTAGGGACCAGAAGAAGACCGCTATTATTAACTCCAGTAACCACATTAACTGTTGTAGAATCAAATGGGGTGTCGCCTGGACGATAAGCGACCAGCCAACGTACACCCGATGGCACATTTTGAAAACTGAATGAACCATCTGCGCCAGAATGTGTACTGCTCATCCCTTCCAGATAAACGGGGGCATTGACATACGGATCGCCATTTGATTTTTTCACCCAGCCCGACACGGTGCTGTTACCCGTCTGCCCCCATACTCCTGAATTTTCGCCTGGCGTGATTTGATCTAATCCGCTGCCATCTGAAACAATACGAAAGGCGTTGCGGCGGGCGGGGGTGTAAAGGTAAGCGTGCTCAGAGTGAAAATATATTTGCTTGCCATCCTTGCTGATACGCGGTGCCCATATTTCTCCTGTCGTGAGTTTGGGGTGATTATGAAAATCATACAGTTTGGTTTTTCCACTACCATCGCTTGGGTTGATGGTGTAAAGGGTGTCGTCAGACCAACTGGTTGTGTTGTTGGAAAGGGAGACAAGGATTTTTTCGGTGGCTTGAACGGCCGTTTCCTCCGCGTCTGCATGATGGGTAAAAGTGAGAACGGCCGTGCCTGCCGCCAAAATAAAAAGCAAAGTGAATCCAATACCGCTCAAAGATAAAAACCGCTTATTCTGCATACTATAACTCCCGTAGGTAGAGTGTAGAGATAGAACTCCCTCTACACCCTATCTCTACACTCTATCTCTACACTCTACATATTTGCTATTTGACGATTATAGGTAGATAAACCTTATACCCACTGCTGCTATCGCTAATGACGACGGCCGTTGTATCACTATCAGCCGCGCCGCAATTGCTGGCGGTAATGCTGACACTTTTTGTTCCTGCCGTCGTCCATTTGTAGCTGGCACTA
>WFSA01000263.1 GCA_015486215.1 Anaerolineae bacterium
GTACTGCTCTGTCTGGATGAGTTTGACAAGTTGATCATCAGCGTGGCGGCTGGTAAATTGAGCCGCGATGTATTGGGCTTGTTGCGCGGGCTGTCGCAGGCGCGGGGATGGATGGTGTTGTATAGCGGGCAGTATGAACTGGATAATTTCATTGTTGAATTTGCTGAATATCTGAAAAACGTGCGCCGCGTGCGCGTCAGCTATCTGAAAGCGGACGAAGCCCGTGATTTGCTGACCAATCCCGTCCCCGACTTTGCCTTGACGTGGGAAGCGGAGGCGGTGGAGCGGGCGTTGTATTGGAGTGGCTGCCAGCCGTTTCTTTTGCAGATGATCGGGTCGCAGGTTGTCGATTTGCTATCACCCACCGAGCGGCGCACGGTGATGGCGGCCGATGTTGAGAATCTTGTGCCGACGCTGTTTGATGCGGGGCGTTACTATTTCCACTCCATCGAGAACATATTTAGTGAAGCGGACAAGCGGGCGTTGCAAGAAATTGCCCGCACGGGCAAGACGACGGCATCAACGGCCGTTTTGAATCGTTTGGCGGATCGGGAGTATCTGGAAAAGGGGGAAGAGGGGGCGTGGCGTTTCCGTGTGCCGCTGCTGGCGGAATGGCAACGGCGGCAGGTGTAGCGAAGAGTGGTTCACTCGGTAAGAGCGAACCATTTTTGCCCCATCACCTTAGAACATTTGCGTAAAACGGCCGTTTTCCCACCCCTCCACAATAATTTGAGCGAAAATAAGCGTCTATTTTATGCGATACTCTGTCCATAATGAAAGCAAAACAGGAGTGGGTATGAGAAATTATACCGTTGTAATAGAACCCGATGAAGATGGTTATCATGGTTTTGTGCCATCTTTACCTGGCTGTCATACGTTTGGTTTTATGATTGGGGGAAACGGCCGTTTGCGCCCGTGCGTAGATTTGATTGAGGTTTGTATTTGAGGGAAACGGCCGTTTGCGGTTGTGAGTAGAGTTGATTGTGGTTTGATTTGGGGGAAACGGCCGTTTGTTACCGAAAAAAGAACATCATGTCAAGTTGATATGAAGATTTTTACCAAGTACCTCCGCATATCGTCGAAGTAAAATCAAGCGAACATCTTCCGCATGATTTTCAATTTTAGAGATGGTGGTTCTTCTCGTTCCCAATTGAGAGGCAATATCAGATTGAGTTAAGCTGGCAGCTTCACGAGCCTGACGTAACAGTATACCCAATTTGAAATTAGCATACCCTTCGTCAAAACCTTCAGCAAATTCTGCGTCTTTTGCGATTCTGTTTTGGTTGTATTTCTGTAAATCACTCATTATTTTGTCTCCAATTCAAGTAATTACGTTTACGTTTCTTAGCAGTCACAATTTCCTGACGCGGCGTTTTTTGAGTCTTCTTGGCAAACCCGCTTGTCAAAATAAGCAACTTATCCCCATCAAAAAAACCAAGTAAGCGAAAGATATTTCTACCAGCTTGTACACGAATTTCCCAGATCCCCTCTGTATTTACCAGTTTCTTGAAGTATTGTCGGGGAACATGATCCAAATCTTCAATAAGTTGTAACACCCAAGCAACTTTTTGCGCTTGCTTCCCCGTCAGAGAATCTAAAAAATCTTCAACAGGACAATGCCCTGATTGAGTTCGATAAAAATTGATTTGTCTCATATAACGATTACATTAGCAGAGTGTTCTTGTTATGGCAAGCAATATGTGGATAACGAATGACATTGAGGGGGAAATTGCCAGTTGTAAATGTGAATGAATTTGATTGAGGTGTGATTTGGGGAAAACGGCCGTTTGCGTCCGTGCGTAGAGTTGATTGAGGTTTGTATTTGGGGGAAACGGCCGTTTGCGGTTGTGAGTAGAATTGATTGGGGTTTGCTTTGGGGGAAACGGCCGTTTGCGAACAGTTAAATCAACGGCTTGCCAAGACGCTGGCACATGAGGAAAAACTATTGGTTGTTCTCGACCACCCAGAGATTCCGCTTCATAACAATCCAGCCGAATTAGGGGCGCGTCAGCGTGTGCGTAAACGAGATGTGAGTTTTGGACCTCGTACTGAAGAAGGCATAGTTGCATGGGATAGTTTTATGACAGTTGCTGAGACGGCGAAAAAAGTGGGTATTAGTTTCTACCAGTATGTATTTGATCGTGTTTCACAGGAACGGTCAATGCCGTCATTAGCTGACATCATTCAGTCGCGTGGACAGCCATTACTAATTTCCCCGTAATTGCATATTACCCTAAATTTTTGAGAAGATACGTGTTGGCGGTGTAAATATAGATTTATATCAATTGAGGCATTTTGGCAGAGATGGTGAATTTTTCTTAAACGGCCGTTTATCCAATATCACAAACGGCCGTTTATCTCTAATCTTGACACTGTACACCAATCTGTGTGCTATAGTATAAAACGCAGAGATTTAGAAAAACGCTTGAACAAATCAGGCTGGTATTTTCTCAGACATGGCAGAAAGCATGATGTTTGGACAAACGGTATCCGTCAAGAAATGATACCCAGACATGCTGAGATTAACGAAATGTTAGCGCGTTCCATTCTTCGTAAAATAGAAAAAGGGAAAAAATCATGAGATTTTCAGGAAAAATTTATCAAGATGGTGATTTTTGGTTAGCAGAGATCCCCGTCCTTGATGTCATGACGCAAGGCTATTCTCGCAAAGAAGCGATAGAAATGGTTGCGGACTTGGTCGAGACGATGGCTAATGCCGAAGATTTTCAAGCAGATGTGTTTTTAGGTACGGATGGGGCATTTGAAGTCGGTTCAACAAATCCCAAAGTAATGACGGCCGTTTTGTTGCAACGAAAGCGGGAATTAAGCGGCTTTTCCTTATCGCAGGCGGCTGCTCGACTTGGTGCGTCATCTCGGAATGCGTATGCGCGTTATGAGCAGGGCAAATCTGTCCCGTCTGTCGTAAAGCTCAATGAGCTTCTACATGCAGTCAGTCCTGATTCAGATTTTGTGATCAGTGACAGTGTTTTTACTTAACCGTTTTCGCCCAACCGCACAAACGGCCGTTTTCCCTCAAATCCAGCATATTTCCATTGGTAACGTCTCCTTTCATGTGCGATAGGGGAAATTGTAGAGGGGGCTGTGGGAACTATCAAGGTGTTAGCGGTTGCGGGTGCAGACTTAACGACGACAACCTGACGCGAATTGAAGTTATTATGGCACGGTCTGGAGACTGTCCACAGCGGCGGGGAAGACCGCGTCAGAGCCGGGGAAACAAGAAAGATAAAGAACACTTCATCTCGAATTTTTATCCGATTTTAAGAGTGAACGAATTCCCTTTCCAGCCAATGGCTCATCTTTAAAACGTGGAATGACGTGCATATGGGCGTGAAAAACTGTTTGTCCGCCCACTTCTTCACAATTCCAACCGACATTATAGCCATCTGGCTGGACATTCCTGTCCATCCATAATTTCACTATTTTGAGCATTTCAAATGTAGCTGTTATTTCTTCTATTGTGAGTTCAAATACAGTTTTTCGATGCTGTAACGGAATAATAACACCAGAGTGCTTTAACGCTCCCCGATAATTTTCATTTTCGAGGTACAGGACAAAGTCGTTGCGAAAGACAATGTTATTATCTGAATCATTTTCTAATGAACAATAAGGGCAAACTACCATAAAAAACTCCTTTCAATGACCACTGCATATTAGCATTTTTATCAGTGCAATCAGTATCCCCCTCTGCTCTGGCGCGGTCTTCTTGGATGGCTATGGACGGTCTCCAGACCGCGCCACAATGAGTTGGACGTGCGTCAGGAAATGGATGTCGGGGGTATGTCGTATACATTTATTGCCAATTAACGGCCGTTTTCCCCAAAACCAACACCCGCCAATTCACTACTCGCCACTCCCTAAAATAAATTCCTGATAGTTGCTTGGTGTGATGACCTGAAAATCGCTTTCAGGATAGGCGGCTTGCCAATCTTTTGGCGGCTTGACCTTTTTCTTGGTTGAGTATTTGAGTTCGTATCCATGCAAACGGCCGTTTCTCTCTTCCACAATATCAATTTCCTGCTGGTCGTATGTACGCCAAAAATACATATTGGCGTATACATTATGATAGTTGCGATATTTCAACCGTTCCATGAAAATGAAATTTTCCCATAATGCACCACTATCGTTACGATAGGAAAGCGGGTTGAATTGGGCGATGAGGGCGTTGCGAATGCCATTATCCATAAAATAATAC
>WFSA01000264.1 GCA_015486215.1 Anaerolineae bacterium
ACCCTAACCCTCCCCCGAAGGGGGAGGGGACTTGCTCCCTCTCCCCTTTGGGAGAGGGCTGGGGTGAGGGTAAAAGTCCAAAGTTAAAAACGAGCGTTCCCTAATCGGTGAAGAGCTGCAAAAAACTGAGTTTTTAGTAAAAATCTCTAATCTCCAATCTCCACTCTCCACGCTCACAACAAACCCCACACCATTTTGACACCGATAATGAGAAGCAAAACGCCAAACATCTGCTTGAGTTGGCGTGGTTTCATGCGCGTTGTCATCACATGCACCCCTGCTTGAGAGCCGATGACGACCGCGATCCCCAACGTAATCATCAATGCCCAATCAACATGTCCCACTGCTAGATGGCTGAAAAAACCAGTAAAAGAGGAAAGGACAACGGTGAAGGCGGAGGTGGCGGCCGCTAATTTGGTGGGATACCCCATCGCTATCAGCAGGGGAACGATGAGAAAACCACCGCCGATACCCAACATGCCAGCAATAAAACCGATGCCCAACCCTAAAACTGCGCCCCACACGGCGCGTTGTCGTGCTGTGCCGCGCACCGCCTCTGGCTCGGTGGCGTTGCTGAGCAAAATCATGCGCCCGCCAGCAAACAGCACAGCGATGGAAAATAATCCCAACAAAATCTCGGTGCTGATGAATTGGGTCGTGTATGCGCCGGCGATGGCGGCCAGCGCGGAGGTGATCATCAAGGGTAAGGCGGCGTTAAAGTCCACCATCCCTTTACGATAATATGCCCACGCGGCCGAAACGGCCGTTAATCCATTCAACAACAATCCGACAGGCACAACCACCGTCTTAAAATCATACCCAAACCAAACAAGGATGGGGTTATAAACCATCGCCCCGCCCAAGCCGAGCATGGAAAAGATAAAAGCCAGAAAGAAAAAAAGGACAGCGATGAAAACAACCATAATGAAGATTCTCCTTTATTTTAGATATAGGTTAGCCGCAAATAACCGATCATACTCACGGTTTTCCCTAAACAAGACCAACTAATAATAATCCGCCCCAAATAAGCAATCCGCCAGCAAATACCCAGAGAATGTCCAACTTGAAGTAGCGCACACCGACGAATGCCAAGCCAGCCAAAACCAGCGTCGCGGGGCTGGTCAGGCTTAATTTGCCTAATTGTAATAGAACAGCGATCAATAACCCGACGAATCCAGCCAAAACGCCGTTGAGCGCACCTTTAACGGCGCGATTATTGCCGATAACTCCGAAAATCTCAGTGAAAATAAGTGTCATCACAAAAGAGGGAGCAAACATAGCGAAAGTGGCTAGTAATGCTGGTCCAACGCCACCTAGTTTGTAGCCAACAAAGGCGGAAATAATCAGGAAGGGGCCGGGCGTAATTTGACTGAGGGCGATGCCGTCGGCAAACTCTTTCATGGTCAACCAGTGAGAAGCTTCTACGGCATCGGATTGAATCAGGGGCAGGATGGTAATACCGTTGCCGAAGGCGACTGTGCCGATTTTGAAGAAACTCAGTCCCATTTTGCCAACATCGCTGTCCAGCACGATGGCGGCGACGGCGGCGGCGATGGCAACGGCAATGACGACCAATATGGCGATGGCGATGCCCCGCCAATTCTGTGTGGTGGTTGAGGATGTAGGGGAAACGGCCGTTTCTCGTCCCCCTTTCGCCCCTGCCTGCGGCTGAATGAATATAGCACCCAAAGCCAGTGCCAATAAAACAACCAGCACCGCATTAAGTTTGAACAACACGGCCGCAAAAGCAGCCAGTGCAATCACCGCCTGAAACTTTCCCTTAATCCCGCGCTGTCCCATTTCCAATGTGACATTGAGCAACACACCCACGACTAACGCCTCTACTCCCAAAAAGACAGACTGTACCCAAGACAAACTTCCCGCGTTGAAGTAAACGGCCGATAAAATCAGCATCAAAACAAATGTCGGCGTGATAAACCCGACCGTCGCCATCAACGCCCCGCCCACGCCGCGCAGTTTGTACCCAGCGTAGGCGGTAAAGTTGATCATGATGGGGCCGGGATAAAGTTGCACCATCGCCAATCCTTCGTTCATCTCCTCTTCGCTTAACCAGCGGCGGCTGGTGACCAGCCGTTTTAGCTTTTGCAGGATAGCAAAGCCAAAGGCAGTTAATCCCACAGTGAAGTAAGCGAGGAAGATGGTGGTGAGGGGGACAAACGGCCGTTTTTGCCCTGCCATCGTATCTATTTGTTCCATTATGCTAACTGTCCCCATTCTATTTGAGCAAGATGGATATGCCGCACTTCTCCACGAGTAATATATTCAGCGTAATTCATTATTTTCTCCTATTTAAGTTAAGCCCAGCCGATTTAAGCAGGAAATATAGCTCCATTATCTCGTTTAATCCCGTCAGCCGCTTGTAACCATAATGCGCGTGTCGGCACGGATATTATCCGTTACCGGACAACGATCTTCCGTCTCTTGAATCCAAGCAGAGACATCTTCTTCACTGGCATCATCCATATCTGGCGTGATCGTAACCTTAATTTGTTGGAATCCAGCACGTTCTTCAAAAGAACAACCGATGAAGGTACAGGGGTTCATAACGCCCTCAATTTTGACCTTCATGCTGTTGAGTTTTAGCCCCTTTTGTCGGGCAACCTCGTATCCAGTGACATTTAAGCATCCAGCTAAAGCCATTAAAAGAACCTGAACGGGAGAGGGGCCATCATTCGTGCCTCCCATCTGCTCTGGCTCATCGATGACCAACTCGAATTTGCCTGCACGCACATTCATTTTTGTAGGATTCTCGCTTTCTCCATGAACTAAAACTTTTACTTCTCTGGTTGGTGATATTGTTGACATTGATATTTTCCTTATATTATTTTTCTACGACGCGAACTTCATATTAGCTATTGGCGTAACTTCTCAATATTTCGGGGTGAGTACAACAGATGAAGAAAGGAACAGATTGCGTCAGTCGAGGACATCTGTTTTTTCCCTAATCTGTTGTACTCTTGCCCCCAGCTTTTTGAGAAGATACCTATTGGCTAAAAATCGCTAACTATTTTTAGATAATGCTCTCTCACCCCATCACGAAATTAAACAAATAGCCCGTGAAAATAATTGCCAATCCGACAATCGTAATAAAAATGAGAATGAGTTTTGTCTTGATTACCCGCTTCAAAATCAACATTTCGGGCAAACTCAGGGCGACGACGGACATCATAAACGCCAGCACCGTGCCTAAGGCCGCCCCTTTTTCCATCAACGCATACACAACGGGAATAATGCCGGCCGCATTAGAGTAGAGTGGAATACCAACCAAAACGGCCGCTGGCACAGACCACCACGCATCGCTGCCCATCACCTCAGCCAAAAACGATTCGGGAACATACCCATGAATCGCCGCGCCGATGGCAATGCCAAGAATCACATACAGCCACACCCTGCTGACAATCTCTTTGGTGCTGCGCCACGCTTCTTGAATACGATCATCCCATGTGGGTTTGAACGTCGCCGCGCCAGCCTGATCGCCGACTTTGACTTGCCAGACAAAATCTTCGACATATTGCTCTGGTTTCAAACGGCCGATTATCATGCCGCCAACAACCGCAATGCTCAACCCTGTGACCAGATATAACGTCGCCACCTGCCAGCCAAACAGCCCAAACAACATCGCCAATGCGATTTCGTTGACAACAGGGGTGGCAATGAGGAATGAAAAAGTCACCCCCAGCGGGATGCCGCTTTCGACAAAGCCGATGAACAACGGCACGGCCGAACAAGAACAAAATGGGGTCAACACCCCCAATCCAGCCGCCAGCACATTGCCCACACCTTCACGATGACCGCCAAGCGCGGCGCGTGTCTGCTCTGGGCTGAAAAAAGAGCGGATGATGGTCACAAGGAAGATCATCCCGCCCAATAGCATCAAAATTTTAGGCACATCGTACAAGAAAAAGTTGATAGATTCGCCTAATTGTGACTCTGGGTGCAGATTAAGCAGCTCATAAGTGAGCCAGTCAGCGATATTTTGCAACTGCGACCAAACAAGCAACCAGATAACGGCGACAAATGCCACCAATGCGGGTAATTGCCACGACGGCCGTTGTTGCGGCATAGTGGTGATGTTTCCACTGCTCATAACTGGCCTCCGTTTATTTGTCAGCGACGGTGAGCCATTCCGCGACTTCTTGATTGGTGGGAATACGGCCGTAAGCGACCACCTTTTCATCAATGACCAATCCCGGCGTTGACATCACGCCATACCCCATAATCTGCCCATAATCGGTTACTTTTTCAATCGTTGCATCCATATCTAAAGCTGCCGCTTCACGGCGG
>WFSA01000265.1 GCA_015486215.1 Anaerolineae bacterium
CTTTATTAACTTACCCGTTTTGCCGATATTTGAGTTTTGTCGTCCCCCACCCTAACCCTCCCCCTTCGGGGGAGGGAACTTGCTCCCTCTCCCTTCGGGAGAGGGTTGGGGTGAGGGTAAAACTCCAAAGTTAAATGGGTAAGTTATTTAAGGCTCATTCCTTAGAATATTATGAACGATGAAAAAAGCAGTTTATCAGAGGTAGGCAGCATGTTGAAAGCACATGCGTTATTGTTGGGTGGGTTTGTTGCCTTTATTTGGATTTTGGAGGGGTTGGATATGTTTATATTCAATCACGCTCTCGACCAATATGGGATACAGCCGCGTTCGTGGATTGGGTTGCGCGGGATTTTGTTCGCGCCGTTTTTGCATGATGGGTTTCAGCATGTGATGGCGAATAGCGTCCCTTTTTTGCTATTGGGCTGGTTTGTGCTGATGCAAGGTACATGGGAATTTGCGGTGGTGACGATTATTTCGACTGTTTTCTCTGGCTTGGGGGCGTGGCTTTTTGGCGCACCCGGTACGGTGCATATCGGTGTCAGCGGCGTAATTATGGGATATTTCGGCTATCTGCTGTTGCGGGGATATTTTGAACGGAGTTTTACGGCCGTTCTCTGGTCAATTTTCATTATTTTCTTGTATGGCGGGCTGATTTGGGGCGTACTTCCTGGTCAAGCGGGCGTTTCGTGGCAATCCCACTTGTTTGGTTTTATTGGCGGCGGCACGGCCGCATACGCATTGAAGAGGATGGAGTAAATGATTTGGGTGTGTTTCAAATGAGTTGAGCCAAAGTGATTGTCACGGGGCGAACGGACTTGGTTTACCCAAAACTTTGTGCCCCGTGACTGTCACTTCTACTGAAATGAAACACACCCAAATGATTTGGGTGTGTTTCAAATGAGTTGAACCAAAGTGATTGTCACGGGGCAAACGGACTTAATTTACCCGAAACTATGCGCCCCGTGACTATCACTTCTACTGAAATGAAACACACCCAAATGATTTCAAGCGGTATCTCTCGTCATGTACAGATCATCAATGTCCAACGCGAAGCCGTGTTTGCGATAATAATCGCGGGTGCCGATGGCACTGATGACTGCGATTTTATCGTATCCAGCCTCGCGTGCTATTGCTTTTGCCTTGTTGACAAGCTGCGTACCTAAACCTGCATGCTGTGCATCTCCATCACTGCCGCGCCCGATGGTGAGCGCGGGGCCGTAAATATGAACTTCGCGGATCATCGCATGGTTGGCTAAGGCGGGGATGGGCAGATCGATGTTGGGATGGGGGAAGGAGAGGCGCAGGAAGCCGGCGATTTTGCCGCCGTCCGTCTCGAAGCTGAGGAAATGTTCCGTCGTCGCGTCAGTTTCGTACTGTTCAACTATCAATCGCAAGGTGTTGGGGTCGATTTTTTCACGCCGTACTTCGCGGCAGCGAATACATTGGCATGACAGCCCTTGTTCTGCCATTTTTTGCTGTGCAATTTGGCGCAAATTTGCTTTTTTGAACCCTTCAATCACATTGTTTGTTGGAATATCGCGGATGATGCGGGTGAGGCGGGCGTAGCGGGGGGTCTGTATTTTGCTTCGTATCAGCACGTCAATTACTTCTTCTTCGCTATACGGTTTGTATTGGCCGCGCTGCCAATAGGTGTAAAGGTCGCTGTTTTTTAAAAGCATGGTGGGATAGATTTTTAGTTCATCGGGGCGAACGGCCGTATCCTTCCACAATCGCCCATAATCAATCACATCCCCATCGGGGGTTGCGCCTAATAGATTGGGCATCCAATGGGCGTGAATTTTGTATCCAGCCAGCCGTAATAGACGGAATGCGTTTCGTGTAGATTGGGGCGTATGGCCGCGATTGTTCAAGGCCAGCACGCGCTCATCCATGCTTTGGATGCCGATCTGCACTTTTGTTACCCCTAATTTACGAAGCCAGCGCAACTCTCTGGGGTTGATGAAGTCTTGGCGTGTTTCGATAACTAGGCCGACGTTGCGGCGGCTGGCGGTGACATTCATCTTTTGCGCGGCGGCCAAACTGTCCGATTCCTCTCCATTCATCGCGTCAAAACAGCGTTTGACAAACCACTCTTGATAGTCGCGCCGATAGCTTGACCATGTGCCGCCTAAGATGAGAAGCTCGATTTTATCGGTGGGGTGGCCGATTTGGGTGAGGGCTTGGAGACGGCCGTTTGTCTGTTCAAATGGGTCAAAAGCGTACCGTTCTGCTCGTTGTGCGCCTGGCTCATCATGCAGATAGCTCTTGGGCATCCGCACATCGGTCGGGCAGAAGATGCAGTTGGCGGGGCATGGGTATGGCTTTGTCAGCACGGTGACGACGGTGACTCCTGCTTGACTGCGGACGGGTTTTGTTTGCAGCATGGTACGGATTTCAGATTTATGTTCGATCCAATCTCCATCACAAAGTTGATCGTATACGTCTAAGACTTGGCTTTTGGAGAGGAAGGGTAAACGGCCGTTGCGGGCCAAACGGTCGCTTCTAGCAAAGCGGCGCATTGTTTTGTTGAAATGCTGCGGGGGCAACGGCCGTTTGGCGGTCAACGCCTCAATCAATTCCACAAATGCATCCTCTTGCCCAGCGATGGAAATGGGCTGCCGTTTTTTCTTCCAACTGGCGTTACGCTCTTGGTCAGATTGGGGTAAATGGCTCATTATTCGTTCAGCATCTCCTGTGCCAGCACCGCCTCTGCTATTTTGGTTACGCCGCCGCTCATATTGATGCTGTGATCGGCATTGATTTGAATGTGGATGCTGCCGCCCTGCATGTGGACGGTTATAGTACGGTCGCAATAGCCGTGTTGATGGGCGATGGCGGCGGCGGCGCAAGAGCTGCTGCCAGAGGCGAGCGTATAGCCTGCACCTCGTTCCCATATTTCGATCTGTATGTTGTTTTGGTCGATAATTTTGGTGAATTGAACATTGGTGCGCTGGGGAAAACGGCCGTTTCCTTCAATCAATCGTCCCCATTCCCGCGTCTCGGCCGCCGAAATCTCATCTTGTATGATGACACAATGGGGATTGCCGATATTGGCGGGATGGATGGAAAATTGACGGCCGTTGATTGTCAATTTCTCCGCCTCATCAATCCGTATTTTGCCCATATTGATGTGAACAAGATGTTTGTTTTCTACTTGTGCCGTCACTTGTCCGCCAATGGTTTCTATAGTGAACGGCTCCATGCCGACTTTGCCTTGATCGTATAAATAACGGCTAAAAATGCGTAATCCATTGCCGCTTTTTTCCGCTTCGCTGCCATCGGGATTGAAAATGTGGAGAGCAAAACCACAGCTTTCGCTGGAGAATGGGCCGAAGAGAATGCCATCGCTCCCCAATCCGTAATGGGGGTGACAGATGCGTTGAATGGTGGTGCTGGTCAGGGAAGCGGCATCGGCGGGGTTGATGACGATATAATCATTGCCGAGTGCGTGGTATTTTGTGCAGAGCATAGTAGTACCTATTGGATGCAGATCAGCACAGATTTCTTTGTTTTATCTGCGTGCGTGGACAAGACTTGACAAATTTCATCAGCACTTTATTTTACACGAGTATCATTTTAGGAAAACTTGTCAAATCTCCCCAGAATACTGAAAAGATACTGCGTGTTCCCGAAAAAGGGGCACTGTTTAATGCAATCCCATCAACTCAAACGGTTGGTTGAGAATGTTGAACGTCGCTGGTTCGGCGGCGGGAAGTTGAAAGCTGACGGAGTACGGGATCGTCTGCCCCGGCCCAATTGTCCATGGAAAGGGGGGATTGGTGGAGAGCAGCCAATAGTTCGTGCCGTCGTTTGTTGTCAGGGAGATGTCGCTTTCGTTGATTAAAACGGCTTGATCGCCCAAATTGTTCACTTCTCCCGTTAAGGTGAGTGTTGTCAGGTCGGGGGAGACGGTGGCGGCAGTCAGGCGGACGGCCGCGCTGTCGGCGGCGGCACTGTTTTGGAAAGGGATGGTGATGAGTGCCTGCGCCGCGCCGTAGGTGACGACGAAACGAAGCTGCCGGCTGGAGAGGCCGATGGGAATTTGGAAGCCGGCGGTCGCCATTTTGCTGTCGCCTGCATTGATGAAGCCGATGAGCGGCGGGTTGTTGCCAAATTGGCTGACGGTGGCGTTGTAGGCGTATTTGTTGCCAAAATCGTCGATGAGCAGGTAGCTGATTGAGGAGCTGTCAACGGCCGTTAATCCCATACTCTGCACCTGATAATCAACTAAATAGTTGGCGAATCCACTGCTGGCATCGGCCAATTGATAAACCGCGCCCGTCGCTGCGATTTGCAATTCGTCCACTTGCACTGGCTCGCCTAATTCAACGATAGATTGAGCGGTAGATTGGCTTACCGCGTCCAAATCATAATTTCCTGTCACGATCAAGCGCGGCTCATCCCCGTTGCCCGCCAATATCAGGGTGATTCTGGGGGAGGTTTGCGTGTAGACGCTCGCGTCGTCAGCGGTAAGCGTCTCTCGACTGGCGAAGGTGAAAGGGATCTCTTTGCCTGATTGGGTACGCAGCATGATCTGGTTGCCGGGAGCGATCTGTTCCAGCAATGGGCGGCTGCTGCCGTTGTCGGCAAAGAGTAAAACGTAATTGACGATGGTTCCGTAAAGCCAAACGGCCGTTCCCTCTTCTTCACTAGCTGCAAACTCGCCGCCATTTTCCACCAATTGCGGTGAGACGATAAAAGATTGCCCCTCTATCTTTATGCTGACGGGAATATCAAGCGATTGGGTGATCGTTTCCGTGTCGCTCAAGATAACGATGGATGACTCTCTATTTGGCGAGATCAAGCCCGTGTCCGCAAAGGGGGTGGGCGTTAATTCCAGATCGGGGTCGCTATTGGTGATGCGGTCGTAGGTGAAATAACCAGCAAAGGGGATGGAGCATACGCCGCAGCCGACCATGAGACCAACGATGAGGAGCAATAGCCAAACGGGAATTTTGTCCCCGATTTTTTTACTTAAAAAGGATGATGATGGTGACGCATTTTCGTCACTGTCACTTTCAGCCGCCTCAATCTCTTCGATTTCTTCAACAAATTCGTCACTCATCTGGTTATGGTGTTCCTCCGGGCATAGTTGCTGGGGCGACACGGATCAGGATGTCGGATGTGTCGTTGGTGACTATTTGGGTGTAATTGAGGAAGGGGACGGTGACGCGCAATGTGCCAGCGGTGGCGACGGAATCGAAACGTACCATGCCAGCATCGTTCGTGTAGCCAAAGGCGGTCAATTCGCCCGTGCTATTGTCAAATAGCATGACGGCGATATTGTTTATCCCTTCATCCATAGCGGGGGTGAAATCGTTGTTTGCGTCATAAAATGCGGTCACGTTGATGGTGGAAATTAGAGAGGCGGATCCAGGGGGGGAAACGGCCGTTGGCAACGGTTGAAAAACGACTATCGGCGGCGGTGCTGTAGTCGGCAGCAGTGACGAGAGGTCAATAGGAGTTGGTGTCGGGTAGGTGGATGGTGTTGGCGTGGTAGATGGCGGTGTTGGTGTAGAAACGGCCGATCCCGATCCGCCGCCTGTGCCGCCTGAACTTGGCGGCACATAAGCCGTTGTCGCTGTAGCCGTAGGTGTGGGCGTAGAAGCATCAGAGACACAAGTCAACTCATAAGTGTGTAAGGATGCCTCCTCATACAACGGCGGATTGACAGGGCCGACCTGAATATAAAGCCACCCTGTATAAGTTGAATAATACTCGACTATACTAGAACGGTCTCCAATTTCCCGATCATCGTTCCCAATCCATGGGATGAATGGATCTCCATTTTGGTCATATAGGATGATATTTGTATCGGCGTAGAGTGATAAATTTGAGGTTTCGCATGTATATTTGATGGATGGTTTCACCCACAAACGGAACATATCTGTATCTTGTTCGCTGCCATAGACGGGGATAAAGTTTAATTTTTTTGTCTCCCCGTCCCCCATCAAGCAGGCGGTGGCGACAGTGCTATTATATTCACAAGCATCTGCACCAGTGGGCATGGCTGGCGGCGGAGTAGGCGGCAATTGCTCGTCCACTTGCAAGCAATACGTCTTGCCCGTTGAGTCGGACGGGTCTTGATTGGTGATGTGAATGTAATAATATCCATCAACATCGGCCGTGATTTCCACTTCCGACTGTCTATTGCCCACGTCAGCATCATCATTGGAGTCGATAAGCGAGCCTTGTGTGTTATACACCTTCATATACGTATCCAATCCCGCGCTTAAATCGAGCGTATGAATGGTGTAGACAGAGTGCGGCTTGCCCCTGAATTTGAAATAATCGACATCGCCTAACGGCCAAAAGGTGATACTGCATACTTTTTGCGCCGTCCCGCCAACTTGATTGGCGGCTATGGCATACGCTTGTGACAAGCTATTGTTCGGTTCGTAACTGTCCACATAAATTGTGCCGCCCGGCGTACTGGTGGGAACAGGAGCCGCGTCATCATTGGTGATGGTCACTTTTAATAATGAGTTTGTGCCTAATGTGGCACTAACAGGGTTGCTTAATTGGATATAGAAGAAGTGATTGGGGTTGTTATAGGTGGTGTTGTTGACGATGGAAACGGGAAAGGTGTTGGAGGTGCTGCCCGCATTGATGGTGAGACTGCCGCTGGTGTTGAGATAATCATTCCCGGCTGTCCCCGTGCCATCATAGGTGTTATAGCTGACAGTGACATTATTTGTGGAAGTGGTGCTTAACGTGACTGAGATATTGACCACTCCTGCTGTTTCGTTGACGGTGAGTGCTGATCCAGCGGTGAAAGAGGCGGCGGGCAATGCCTCTACATTGGCCGCTTGCGCTGATTGGTTTGGCATGAATGAGGCGACAGGTATGGCGATGATTAACGCGCTCAAAAGCGTCATCACAATCAATTGATGTATGAAATGCTGCTTATTATTACGTTTCATGACAAACCTCTATGCAATTAGTAATCCCTTCGCCGCTTCTTTCAAGGTGACAGGCACTTGCCAAGTGCCTGTCACCTTGGCCACAGTTATTTACGAGTTTTCCCTAAGGATTAATCAAGACTTCATCAACTATTCCGTACTCTTTTGCATCTGTGGCATTCATGTACATGTCACGATCTGTATCGGAGGCGATTCTTTCGGGTGTTTGGCCTGTATGGCTACTTAGAACGCCGTTTAACATGGTACGCAGGCGCAAAATTTCTTTGGCTTGGATGGCGATGTCTGATGCCTGCCCCCGCGTGCCGCCTAATGGTTGGTGCATGTGAATGGTGGCGTTGGGTAAGGCGTATCGCATCCCTGGCTCGCCAGCAGCTAATAAAACGGTGCCAAAACTGGCGGTAAAACCGATGGCGACGGTGGAAACGGGACACTCTACTTGTTGCATCGTATCATAAATTGCCATTCCTGCATATACGTGTCCGCCTGGTGAGTTGATATACATGCGGATTGGTTTGCTGGCATCTTCGCGTGCCAAGAATAGCAATTGGGCGACGATGAGGTTGGAAATGACATCGTTGATGGGTGTGCCGAGCATGATGATGCGCTCTTTTAGCAAGAGGGAGTAAATGTCATAGGCACGTTCGTTACGGCCGTCTCTCTCTATGACCATTGGCACAAGTGATGTGGGTAAATCCATAGTGGTTCTCCAGAGAAGACTATCCATTGATCATTACAATTGCCAATGGATAGTTTTTTTGATTTTACTCTTCTTCACCTTCGTCAACGGCCGTATCTACGGCATCCAATACATCCAAATCAGGTGCATTTCCTGTTAAGATGTCGGCAAAGCGAACGGCCGTTTTTTCCATCAGCACCTGACTGCTGATCATATCCAGCCCCTGCCCCTGTTTGTAATAGCCGCGAATAGAGTTACGCAGGTTTTCGTCATCGGTGAAGCTGTCTAACCGCTTTTCTATCTCTGCTTCAAGGTCTTCCATCGAAACGGTGATTTTCTCTTGTTTGAGGAACTCTCCCAATGCCAGATTGGTTGTCAGACGAGTGGTCGCATTTTCGCGGAAATCTTCACGGAATTCGTCTTCTCCCTGCCCTTGCAGACGTAAATAATCTTCCATTTTCCAGCCGCTTTGTTCGATTTGGGCTTTGACATCTTCTATCATGTCGTCAATTTCCATTTCGATTGCATTTTGTGGATAGGTAATCGTTGCATCAGCAACTAAATCTTTGCCCAATGCGTCTAATAGATCATTTTGAATATCGTCTTTTGCCTGCCTGATCAAGAGCTTTTCTGTGCTTTCACGCAACTCGGCAACCGTTTCCTCTTTTTGCTTTAGCTCCAGAACAAACTCATCCGTCAACTCGGGTAATGTGCGGCTTTGGACATTGGTGACATCAATGCTGAACTCTACTTCTTTGCCAGCCAACTCTTCGTCGGCGTAATCATCGGGGAAGGTGAAGGTGAATTCACAAGATTCACCAGCAGATAAGCCGATGATATGGTCTACAAAGGGGGTGCCGGGGAATAGCTCATTGCTATCCATCACGAGTTCGGTATTTTCTTCGTCAAAGATGATAGAGTCGCTCCAATCTTCTTCCTCTTCCTCTTCGTCGATATCTTCTATTTCATCTGGGTCAACGGCCGTTTCTTCAAGATACTCATCCTCCTCAATATCTATGACTAATTCGCCATGTCCATCTAACAAAACAAGATCTCCAACTTCAACAGGGCGGTCAACGTCATCTAAAATGACATATTCTTCAAGAATAGAATTTATGGCTTCATCTATCGCTTCTTCGGAGATATTAATCTCATCTACATCACGGCGCAAAGCGCGGTAATCGCCTAATTCGACGGTCGGCGGCAGGGAGATGGTGTAGACAAATCGTAACGGCCATTGTTTGGTGTCGTCGAAGGAAGGCTGCCCATAAACAGTGATCTTTTCTTGAGCGATGGCTTCTTCATAAAGGGGTTGGACAAGTTCTTCTTGAGCTTCGGCACGTAGATTCGCTTCGCCGACGCGTTTGATAATGACGCGATAAGGGGCTTTGCCTTTGCGAAAGCCGGGAATACGCAGGTCGTATGCGAGTTTGCGTGCATTTTTACGCATCTCTTTTTTGATACGTTCTTCGGGAACTTCAATAAGAACTCTTTGTTGCTGCTGTTCCAATTCTTCTATTTGGATTGTTAGGGTCATTAATTTACCTCAATAAATATATGGGGCGACTGTGCAGGGCGTTCCTGCAATTCGCTTTTGTTCGTTCACGCAAAAAAAGCGTTGCCATAGCAACGCTTTTAGTTGGCAATGGGGATGGTGGGACTCGAACCCACACACCGCAAGGTACATGATCCTAAGTCATGCGCGTCTGCCAATTCCGCCACACCCCCGCAAGCGATGGATTATAGCACTCTGGGGCAGGGGATGCCAAATTGTGCGGCAATTATGGCAATTATTTTAGGGCGATTGCAAGTACTTCTCAATATTTCGGGGTGACTACAACGGATGAAAGAAATAAACGGATAGTGCAGTCGAGAGAATATCCGTTCATTTTCGTAATCCGCTGTAGTCATACTAAAAACAAAATAATTTCCCCGCTTTTTTGAGAGGATACGATTGCAACCTCTAAATCGCAATGTTAAATTCTAAATTTATACTTTTTTTAGCGACCGTGTAATTGACATAATGTGCGAATTGAGGGGAATTTATGCGTTACAATTGTCGTGATCGATTTTTTCGATTTTCGATCACGAAAACGATCACGATCACGAATTAAGGCGAGGTTGCAATCGCCCTAGTACACGCTGGCGGAAGTTCTTCGGGGTTTTCTTGCGATTATTTGTTGCGGGAATCGGAATTCCCGCAACCTCATACCAGACAAGTATCGGGAATTCCGATTCCCGATACAGGCGGCGTATATCATCTAAGAACTTAGGCCAAGTTATACTAGCAATTATTTATGATAGGGGTATGATGGGAAAGTAGGGCTGTTTGGTTCTGGAGCATAGAATTTTGGGCATAATTCAGATATAGAGGGTTCATATCCATTATCAATTGTTCATTGTTTTGCTATACTTCCCCCTATGAATCAAGAAAACATCCGCAATTTTTGTATTATCGCCCATATTGATCATGGCAAGTCCACCCTTGCCGACCGTTTATTGCAAGAGACAGGCACTGTCAGCGACCGTGAGATGAGAGAGCAACTACTCGATAACATGGAACTGGAACGCGAAAAAGGTGTGACTATCAAAGCATCGGCCGTGCGTATGAACTACACCGCCGACAATGGCGAAACGTATGAGATGAACCTCATCGACACGCCTGGCCATGTTGACTTTTCTTACGAAGTCAGCCGCGCATTGCAAAGCTGCGAAGGTGCTATTCTTGTCGTGGACGCGACGCAGGGCGTTGAAGCCCAAACGCTCGCCAACCTTTACCTCGCCATCGAATCTGACCTTGAAATTATTCCTGTTATCAACAAAATAGACCTTCCCGCCGCCATGCCCGATGATGTGGCGGAAGAGGTGGAAAGTGTGACGGGTATTCCCGCCGAAGATGCGATCCTGATCAGTGCCAAGACGGGCGAAAATATCAAGGCTGTGTTGGAATCCATCGTTAAGCACGTCCCGCCGCCAGTACAAGACCCTAACGCGCCTTTCCGCGCTCTTATTTTTGACTCCCATTACGATACATATAAAGGGGTGATCGCCTATGTGCGCGTTTTTGAAGGCTCCATGCGCCATCGTCAATGGGTGCGGATGATGACTAATGGCATCGAAGTGGAACCGATTGAAATCGGCACGTTCAACCCGATGATGCAAAAGCAGACAGCCTTGACAGTCGGCGAGGTCGGCTACATTGCTACGGGATTAAAGGATGTGCGTGAGTGCCGCGTCGGTGACACCATCACCCTGAAAGATCGCCCCGCTGCTGATCTTTTACCGGGCTATGAGATGGTCAAGCCAATGGTCTTTGCCGGCTTTTATCCCACCGAAGGGGAAGATTATAATACGCTTAAAGAGGCGTTGGAGCGATTGCAATTAAATGATGCTGCGCTCGTTTACGAACCAGAAACGTCAACTGCGCTTAATTTTGGCTTCCGTTGCGGCTTTTTGGGACTTTTCCATATGGAAATTATTCAAGAGCGATTGGAACGAGAGTACGATCTCGACCTCGTCGCCACTGCGCCCAGCGTGCGTTATAAAATTATGATGGCGCACACGGGTGTGGAGCGTATTATTGAAAGTCCTGCCGAACTGCCTGATCCGGGTACGATTGAAAGTATCAGTGAGCCGTGGATGCATGTCCAGATTTTTACTCCTGATGAGTATTATGGGGTGGTGATGGATTTGGTTATCAAACGGCGAGGCGTGTTTACAGGGCAAGAGTATCCCGCGTCTGGCCGTGTCGTTTTGAAATTTGATTTGCCGCTGTCGGAAATTATTATTGATTTTTATGATAAATTGAAGAGCGGCACGCGCGGGTATGCGTCGATGGATTATGATTTTGAGGGGTATCGTGCGGCTAAGTTGGTCAAGCTGGATGTGCTGGTTGCCAAGCAGCCTGTGGATGCGCTGGCGATGATTGTGCATGAGGATGATGCGTACCATCGCGGACAAAGGTTGGTGACGGCGTTGCGGAAGTTGATTCCGCGCCAAATGTTTGAGGTGCCGATTCAAGCGGCCGTTGGCAATCGTGTCATCAGCCGTGCCAATGTGAAAGCGTTGCGTAAAGATGTGACGGCTAAATGTTATGGCGGTGACATCAGCCGCAAGAAGAAGCTGCTTGCTAAGCAGAAGAAGGGCAAGAAGCGGATGAAAATGATTGGCAATGTGGAAGTGCCGCAGGAAGCGTTTATGGCGGTTTTGCAATTGGGTGATGATTGATCTGTTTATAGGGAACATGAAGATAAAAGTTCAACTTCTCAAAGAAGTTGAACTTTTTTGCATAGGCTAAAGGATAAGGATTGAATAAAACTGGGAGTTTGTCCGCAGATTACGCAGATTTTCGCAGATTATTAGAAAAAAGATCTGCGAAAATCTGCGTAATCTGCGGATCGTATTTCCTCAAAGTATGAAATTCTCATTTTTAAAGAGAGTGTTATGGAAGATTCGATAGGGTATATTGTTGGCGGTGGGTTGCGTGAGGGGTTCAATGTGCGGTTGACTGTTCCTGCTGATGAGGTGCAGGAAGGGAGTTTTGTGGTGTGTGAAAACGGCCGTTTTCGATATTACGGCCTCGTCACCGACCTGCGGCTGGGGGCGACCGATCCTCGATTCGCCGACGAACGCCCCGACCGCATTTCACCCGCCATTCAACGCGCATTGCTGGGCAAAACTGTCCACACCACGATGGAAATGTACCCCACGCTGCTGATGGATATGGGGCCAGCCTTAACCGACCCCAAGCGGGCGGAATGGGAGGCGGCGGTGGATGCGGGCAAGGAGCAGCCCGGCCCCAAGCCTGTCAAAACCATCCCCGCCCATCACGCCAATGTCCGCGCCGCCAACGCCGCCGATGTCGCCGAAATTTTCGGCATGGCGGGCGAGGGGATGTTTGCCATCGGCGAAACGATTGAGCAAGGGTATCCCGTGCGGATTGATTTGAACAAATTTGTCAAACGCTCCAGCGGCATTTTTGGGGCGACGGGAACGGGCAAATCGTTCTTGACGCGCATGGTTTTGGCTGGCTTGATGCGCGAAGATGTCGCCGCCGCGCTGGTGTACGACATGCACAACGAGTATGCCTTCGATGATTTGGATTCGGACAAAGACGAGACGGTGATGGGCTTGAAGTCACTGTTTGGCACAAAAGTGCAGGTCGCCGCGCTGGGCAAGGGGGCGATGGTGCGCGGCAAAACCCCCGACTTTACGCTGGAATTAGCGATGAAGAATTTCACCGTCAAGGATATTTATCTGCTGTCGGAATCGTTGAATTTGACGGACACAACGGCCGTTACGCTCAACGCCCTCGAACAAGATTTCAAAGAAAATTGGTTCACTGAATTTATGAAACTGGAGCCGGGCGCGGTTGATTTTGACCCTGAAACGGGAAAATCCACGCCAGCGGCAAATTCCGTAGCCGCGTGGGCGCGGTCGAATAATGTGCATGAAAAAGCGGCCGAAGCGTTGCACCGCAAGCTGAAAATCATCGCCGACAAGCCATATGTGCAAGAAAATCCCGCCTCTGATTCGGTACGGGCGATTGTGGACAAGTTGGAAAACGGCCGTCATGTCATTCTCAGCTTTGGCGACTACGAATCTGATCTGGATTACCTGCTGGTGTCCAATTTGTTGACGCGCCGCTTGCGCGATCATTGGGTTAAAAAGACGGAAGATTTCAAAAACGGCCGTGCGTCCACTCCGCGCCAATTGCTCATCGCTATCGAAGAGGCGCATAAACTGTTGAACCCCCATCTGGCAAAACAGACGACGTTTGGCATTATTGCCCGCGAGTTGCGGAAGTATTATGTGACGCTGTTGGTGGTCGATCAACGGCCGTCGGGCATTGACGACGAAATTATGTCCCAGCTCGGCACGCGCATCACCGGCTGGCTGGGGGATGATGACGACATTCGCGCCGTGCTGACGGGGCTGGCGGGACGGGAACAGTTGCGCGGCATGTTAGCCCGTCTGCAAGAAAAGCAGGAGGTGCTGCTACTGGGATGGGGGGTCAAAATGCCCATCCCTGTGCGTTCGCGGCGGTATGATGCAGAGTTTTGGCGGGAGATGAAAGAGGGGAAAACCTCGTCTTCCCCCGCCATATCTACCAAATCAAAAGAGGAAGATGCGAATGATATTTTCTTTTGAGAGGTGGTAACTACTCAGCCTATCAATTATTTCACCACAAAGAAGCAAAGATCACAAAGAAAATCTTAAAAAACTTCGTGTTCTTCGTGTCTTTGTGATTAATTTGGACAATGGCTGAGTAGTTACGAGAGGTGAAGGGGAAAACGGCCGTTCTCCCTATTATCGTCAGTGAACTGACGCAAATCGACTAATTACCGTCAGTTCGTTGACGGTAATTGAAAAAATGATTATGATAAGCGCATGATAAGCCGATTTTATGACGATTTATTTGATGAATATCTTCTCCCCAATAAAGTATTGGTCATTTATGGGCCGCGCCAAGTGGGCAAGACGACGCTTGTCAGCACCTTCTTAAAAACATACAGCGGCAAAGTGTACAATTCCAGCGGCGAAAACCAGCAGCTGCAAACCATTTTGGCCTCCAATGATTTTTCGCGCATCATCCCCTATTTTAGCGATTACGATTTGGTCGTGATTGACGAAGCGCAACGCATTGAGAATATCGGGCAGGGGTTGAAAATTATCGTTGACCAAATTCCAAATATCCGCATCATCGCTACGGGATCGTCCAGTTTTGATTTGTCTAACAAAATTGGTGAGCCGCTGGTGGGGCGACAAATCGTTAAACGACTGTTCCCCGTTTCAGTGATGGAGTTGATTGAAAATTACGGCCGTGCGTATGTGTGGAATAATTTGGATAATTTACTGATTTTTGGCGCGTATCCAGAGGTATTAACGGCCGTTTCTCTCACACAAAAAAAAGAGTACCTCACCCAATTACGGGATTCCTACCTTTACAAAGACATTTTGGAACTTGAAAATATTCGTGCATCCAAAAAGATATTGAGTTTGCTGCGTCTTATCGCTTACCAGATTGGGCAGCAGGTTTCGTTGCAAGAGTTGGGCAATGCGCTGGGTATGAGCAAAAACACGGTTGCCCGTTATTTGGATTTGTTGGAAAAATCGTTTGTATTGATCAATGTTGGTGGATTTAGCCGTAATTTACGCAAAGAGATCACAAAAACATCCCGTTACTACTTTTATGATTTGGGTGTGCGAAACGCCGTCATCAACAATTTTAGCTATCCAGATGAGCGGAATGATCGCGGGCAGTTATGGGAAAATTTCTTGTTTATTGAACGCATGAAAAAGGCGGCGTATCAACAACTATTCGCCAATTTCTATTTTTGGCGTACATGGGATCGGCAGGAAATTGATTTGGTGGAAGAGCGGGACGGCAAACTGTTCGGGTATGAATTTAAGGCTGGCAACAAACGCCCTCAAGCCCCCAAATCATGGGTCAATGCGTACCCAGAAGCAATGTATGAAGTTATCAACAGAGATAATTTTATGACATTTGTCGCCTGATTTGTTTCTTCCTGATTTTTCGGGGTGTTTATGTTGCGATAACCGTTGGTTGAAGTAATACGTCACCTGAAATACCCAACCCCGTATGAAGTTTGCGGATCATATTGAGGGATAACGGCCGTTTTCTATTCATAATTTCAGAAACCCGTCCCCGCGTACCAAGATAAGGTTCCAAGTCACGCCGTGTCAATCCCCTGCTTTCCATATAATAGCGAATCATATCAATCGGATC